>DQUX01000185.1 GCA_015662065.1 Anaerolineales bacterium
GGTGGTGGGGGTGATGGGGATTTCGGCGCCTGGCCGGGCCCCGTGTGCCTGAGTATGATGGGCGAGGGCGGCGTCGGCCTGGCGGGCGGGGGCTGGGGTCAGGATGGTCTGCGCCACCAGCGCCGCCAGGAGCAGGGACAGCAGGGGGCGGATTGAGTGAGAGAGATGCGTTGCTGCTCGGCTTATCTTCACCGGTCCTCGAAGGTCTCCACGTCCGCCCCGATCTGCTGCAGCGTCTCGCGCACCTTGAGATCGAGGACGTTTGGCCCGATGGGCTCCCGTGATTGAGCGGTCAGCTCCACCTTGAGGTTTACCTCCGCACCCGCATTTCTCAGGGGCAGAAGCACCCCGCTCATAAAATCCGATAGCCTGTCCCAGGGGAGGCGGGCGATGATGCGGATAAAGGACCCCTTTTCCGGCGGTGTGACTTCAACTTCAGGCGGTCCCTCACGTTCCCGGACGGGGGTCACCTGAGGGGGCTTGCCCCTTTCTGCTGGGATTTCCTCCTCTCCCTTTTTGGCCTCCTCGGCCAATTCCTTGCGGATGATGTAAGCGTCCTCCCCCAGAAGCTCGGGCGGGAAGCCTTCCTGGTAATAAATTGCCTCCCCTACCCGCACGCCGAAGAAGCCCCGCCTCGCCCCCTCAACGACGGCCTGTCTGAGCACCGACTCGCCCTCCAGAAGCAAGTTGCCGGGCACGGTGAAGAAGGTGTCGGCCACCACCCGGTAGGCTATCTCGTCACGTTTCCCCAGCAGCCGGTCTCGCACATAGCCAGGTGAGAGCTGGCGCAGCAGGAGCTCCTGGCTTTCCAGGAAGGTCCTGACCCGCTCGGCCAGGGTCTCCTCGCCCACTGTGGCCTGGCCCAGGTCCTGGGCCAGCGGGCCATCATCGGTGCCCCGGATGAGATTTCGGTACGCTGACAGAAGCCCGAACTTCACGTCCAGTTCCCGAAGGCGGCGCTTCACGTCCTTCTGGTCGGCTTCCGAGAACCGGGCCATCAGTTCGCTGTTGTCGCTGATGGCCTTGAGGGCCAGCCAGCGCCGCAATATCCGCGTTAAGCCTACCCAGCTCCCCTCGTCCATGGCCAGGAAAAGCACCGTGTTCTTGTAGACCCGAGGGGCTTCTCCGTGGCGTTCGAACAGTTCCCGCACCATCTCCCCGGTCCCCGGATAGCCCCACAGGTGTTCGGGCGAGAGCACTGCCAGCTTGATCCTCCGGTCATCGGGCAGAGCGCGGCTGTCGGCGGGGAATGGGTAGACGGCCAGGTCTCTGCCCCCGATGCTCCTCACCTGACGGCGCACCTCTTCGAGGAGATCCTCCTCGCTCACGTCATCCATATAGTCGAGCAGCACCCGGTTCAGATTGGGTTGGAGGGAGAAGTAGTAGCGGTTCTCCTCCCTGTGGAGGTACCAGAGTTCATCCTGAAGGCGGGCCAGAACATCGCCGAAGACGGCGGGAGGGATTCCCGGCCGCTGGAAGGAGAGCCGGAGCCGAGGCGCGCTCACCCCTTCCAGCGAATCTCCGGCGCTGAAGGAGTGGAAGAAGATGGCCGTCGCCAGGGCCGTGGCTACCCGATAGCGACGATACTCCGGGCCCATCTCCCGGTCCAGTTGCTCGGCCCGCGCGTTTGTGTCCGCGATATCGGCGGCGATGACGCCCTCGAACTGCCTGGAGATGTGGTTTAGGAACTCCTCACGGATGTCGCGGTTGCTCAGGTTCAGGTGGGCGGGCTGGAGGAGAGGAGCGGTATCCCCCCGTTCGTAGCGGTCGTATATCACCTGGGCCAGCAGGCGCAGCACGCCCCTCGTCCGCTGGAAGGTCTTGAAGGTGCTCCAGCGCTCCAGCAGGATGTCAATGAGCTCCGGATGAAAGGGATAAGCCCGCCTGATGCGCTCCCGATAGCCGGGTTCCCGGGCCATAGAGGGCACATCCTCGCCCAGGGAACGGTACATCTGGCCATAAGCCTCGGCCACCTGCTCAACGACTCGTCGGTAGCGGATTGGGTTTTCGGGTTCTTCGAAGAGGCGGCGGCGGATGACCTCGTAGATTTCCACGCCCTCCACCGGGGTGTAGATGGCCTCCACCCGTCCGCTGATGTGCCGCAGCCGGGTCAGGATCTCCTCCGCAACCTCCTCGTCGTGGAACTCCAGCACGCTGGAGGGCAGCGTCAGAACCAGGTTCAC
>DQUX01000425.1 GCA_015662065.1 Anaerolineales bacterium
GGACCCCCCTCTTCAACCTGGCCGCCGGGCTGGTGATCGAGGCGGGGGGCCTCCTATCCCACGGCGCAGTGGTGGCGCGGGAGTACGGCATCCCCACGGTGGTCGGCATCGAGGGGGCCACCCGCCGGCTGCGGACGGGCCAGCGGATCGCGGTGGACGGGGCGCGGGGGACCGTCGAGGTCCTCGTTTGAGGGCTCCAAGCGGGCCTGGGACCCGCGTCTCCGGCCACAGGCTACCGTTTTCAGCCAAAGTCGGAGGTCACAGCCCCCCAGAGCATTAGGGGAGGGGAGCCCGCGCTACCGCAGGACCGAGGCGCGCCGGAATAGGATTCCGGCGCTACACCGCGGCAGCGGCCTGCGCCCCAACGCTTTGGCGCGCCAACCCAGGAAATGCGATCGCTCTATCAGAGTATAATGTGACCCTGTCGAAGTGATCGCCAGAAGCGAGCCTCTTTCCGGGTTTTGTGGTATACTTATACAAAGCCGGCGAAAACCTGCATCCTACTTCTGGTTTTTAGGCACTTTGCAGGAATAGCCGAGCTCCGTCCCGGAGGTACACGCGATAAATGGCACCCACCAGACGACGGAAAAGACGGAAAAAAGGGAAAGCCAGGCCTCGAGCGAGGTCGCTTCCCCCTCCCCTGCCCCGTGGGGTCACCGTCGTCCTTCGGCCCACCATCGGCACGGACGGGCGGGTTCCCAAGGCCGCCCAGCCCTGGTATACCGAGCCGACGTTTGTCCACCTGGCGGTCCTCCTCGAGGAGGAAGAACCTGCAACGCCGGAGGAGATGGAGAAGACCATCGACCGGTACATAAGGCCCGGACAGGAGCCCAACTTCCCTCCACCGACCCAGCCCTGGCACCAGGCGCAGGAGGTGGCCTACGAGGGCTGGGAGAAGAAGACTAAACGAGGACGGGCGAGGGCGGCCCGCAAAGCGCTGGGGATCTCGCAGGACACGCCGGATGGGCACCTCCTGCTGGCCCACGACGCCGCCTCGTGGGAGGAAGCGGCGGCGCTGTGCGTCCAGGCCGTGGCCGCAGCAGAACGGATCCTGGGAGCGGACTTCCTCACCCAGTACGAGGAAGAGTTCTGGGAATACGCGGTCACGCGCCCATATATGCGCGCCCGGCTCGCCTTGGGATACTGCCTGTGGAAACAGGGGAAACGGGACGCCGCAGCGGAGCACTTCCAGGCGCTTGTCCGGCTGAACCCCGGCGACAACCAGGGGGCGCGGTATCTGCTGGCCGCCCTTTGGCTTGAGCAGGGGAAGTTTGACGCGGCCCGGCGACTCGCCACCCGGTATTCGCCAGACTCGCTGTGCTACTGGGCGTACAACCGGGTGCTGTATGAATTCCACCAACGAGGTCCCTCCCGCCGGGCGTGGCGACGGCTGGAACGGGCCTTCCAGCAGAATCCCTTCGTACCTCTCTACCTGGCGGGCAAGTGGCATGCTCGCTCCCACCGGATCGACTTCGTGGACCCTGGGGAGGAAAGCGAGGCCCTGGAGTACTACGGCATCTTCGGCGACGCCTGGCGAATGACCGAGGGGGCTCTGGAGTGGCTGGCGGAGCAGTTCCCCGAACCGGACGACCTTTATCTTGGGGAGGTGGATGATCGCACGGCCCTCTGAACCGACAGGACCGCCCCGGGAACGGGGGTTCCTGGTGGGGGTCGAGCTGAGGAGAGGCAGCGCCTCCTCCGACGGCGCCTGGCCTGTGGAGGCATCGCTGGAGGAGCTGGCCCAACTGGCCCGCACCGCCGGCATCGAGGTGGTGGGCCGGTTGGTGCAGCGGCTGGAGCGGCCCAACCCCGCCACCTTCATCGGCCCGGGCAAGGTGGAGGAGCTGGTCGACCGGGTGGGCCAGGCCGCCGCCGATGTGGTGATCTTCGACGAGGAACTCTCCCCCCGCCACCAGCGGGAGCTGGAGAAAGCGGTGGGAGAGGACGTCAAGGTGCTGGACCGAACCGCCCTCATCCTGGACATCTTCGCCCAGCACGCCTACACCCGGGAGGGGGCGCTCCAGGTGGAACTGGCCCAGTATGAGTACCGCCTGCCCCGTCTCACCCGCGCCTGGACCCACC
>DQUX01000043.1 GCA_015662065.1 Anaerolineales bacterium
GCACCGTATCGAGCGACGGCCTGGTAGCCATACTCGGAGCAGGAAGGATAGAACCGACAGGTAGGTGGAAGGACACGGGAGAAGGTCAACTGCCAGAGGCGAATCAGGGCCAGCAACAGAACCTTCATCCCTGCCCGTTTCCTCCTCTCATCAGACCCGCCTCCCGGGCCAAGAGGGCCAACGCCTCTCGAACCTGCGGCTCTTTCGCCTGGAGGATCTCCGGTCTGGCGATGAGGAGTAGGTCCCACCCTGGCTCCAGGTGGAAGTGGAGGCGGCGTGCCGCCTCTCGTAGGAGACGCTTGGCTCGGTTACGATGCACGGCTTTGCCGATCTTCCGGGTCGCGATAACGCCCACCCGTGTGACATCCAGGCCGCTCCGGCAGGCCACCAGCACCAAGAGGGGATGGGACCAGGAACGGCCTTCGCGCCGAAGCCGCTGGAAATCGGCTGCGCGTCGCAACCGGAACCTGCGTTCCATCCCCCTTGCCCATTTCAAGCGCTACGGCGCGGCCGCTGTGCGCTTTCCTTCCAGTTCCACTTCTTGGCCCATTCCCGGTGCACGGTCAGGTGGTGACGCCCCTTGCGTCGGCGGGCCTTGAGGACCCGCCGACCCGTCGGCGTCGCCATCCGCGCCCGAAAGCCGTGGGTCCGCATCCGCTTCCGCTTCTTCGGTTGATAGGTCCGTTTCGGCATCGCTCAATCCCCATACAAAATTTGAATCTCCGCGGGAATGCTCCTCTGCGGAGAAGCGGCGTTATTATACCGCAGGGAAAACGGGGGGTCAAGCCACATAACCTGACCTTTGGACAGAAGTTCGGATATGGTCAATTGCCCTTGTCAGGCTTCTGGGTGGGAGAGCCGCCGCAGGGCGGCTTCGCCGCGACCGAGCCCACGGCTTCAGCCGCTGGGGGATAATGCCCGATATGCTCGTCCCGTTCTCCGAGAGCAGCGAGGAGCAGCCGGTATCTCACCAACGTGAACCTGAACGGAGGAGACGACCACCCCAGCGACACGGATACACAACCCGGCTCCGAGAACGGATAAACAAACAGATCGGCAGATCAACGAACAGGAGTTACGCACTTGTGATGGGTGAAAGGCGAAAGAGGGCCTGAGCCCTGGGGCAAATCTCGGCGCCCTCTGCATACCAGCGGTAAAACGGCGTACCTCCTGTCAATGATCTACCGACCCACCTGAACATCCGGGCTCACAAACCATAACGGCTCAGGGGGAAGCCCGCCGAATGCTGCTTCTCTCCTTCCAAGAGGGAAACCTCGGCGGAAGCACGCCGGCTACTTCTTTCCCCTCCCCGGCGGGGTGGGCGATGGGCCCTGACCCTCACCCTGCCCCGGCGGGGTGGACGGCGGACCCTGACCCCCACCCTGCCCCGGCGGGGTGAGCGATGGGGTGGCAGTAGGCGGATGTGTCTCCTCCGACGGGCAACAGAGCACCTCCAGTGCACGCCGGGAAGCCTCAACCGCCCGGCGGAGCCCCGGATTGTCCGGATGGCGGGCCATCTGCTGCTCCAAGACCCGCAAGTGGTGCTCCAATCGGGCCCGGACGTGCTCCGGCACCTGGCCATCTGCCATCGAGCCCACATTCGCCAGCCGCTCCGTCAGGTCATCCCACAGTTCCTCCGGGACCGCTTCCCCCTTATCCAGCAGGTACTCCACCTCCTCCATCCGCCGCAGGGCCAGTTCCAGCGCCACGGTAGGCCGGTCGGACGCCGGCACAACGGCCCACCATACCGCCTCGGAGGCTCGCTTGACGGGGTAGAGGAAATCGGTGGGCATACTGCCCTGCGCCGCGAGGACTGTACCAAAAGTCCCTGCAAGAAAGATAAATGTACAAAGGAGAGCAACAAGAGCCGGACGAAATCGCCAGGTAGGAACGGACAGAGAAAACGGCTTTTCAGATCGGGCCCGCCTCCACGCCTCACGCCATATCCGCTTCCGTGCCCGCGACGTCAACGTAGGATAGCAGATGGTCCGGATCCACTCGGCCACCTCTTCCTCCCTTAAGTCCTCGGACATCTCACTCCCTCTCCCGTCTGCCCACCTGCGCGCTTCCCAGGTTGTTGATTCCCTCGTTCCGCAGGATCTCCCGCAGACGTTGCACCGCCCGATACACCTTCATCTTGACCGCGTCCGGGTTGCTCTCGATGACCTCGGCGATCTCCCGGTGACTCAGCCCTCCCACAAACCGTAACAGGACGACCTCCTGTTGCTCCTCCGTCAGATGGCGTAGGAGGGAGGCGAAGTAAACGTGGGAGAGGACCTCCTCCGGGGAGGGCCGGAGGGCCGGCTCGGAAAAGGCATCTTCATACATATGGAACCGTCTTGCGCCGTTCCTCCCTTCGCTGATAATCAACCCACTGGGCCCGGGCAGTCTCCCCGTAAAGAGCTGTTGTGCGCAAGCCCGCCCGGACGTGAACGTCCGGGCTCACAAACCAAGCCCTGTGGGCTGAAAGCCGGCCCCCGAAGGGGGC
>DQUX01000057.1 GCA_015662065.1 Anaerolineales bacterium
ACGAAAGATCGCATCCTAGCACCTCCTCAGCGTTTAGCTTCCCCCTTCAGCTTTATAACGCATGAACTCCCCAAAGCCCGGCACCCCTTCCACAGGGATGGTCTCATCGCCCAGGGCGATCGTCCCCCGCCACTTGACGAAGGAGCGGCCCCAGGCCGCCTCGCCCTCCGGGTCCCACCAGGGCCTTTGAATCCGCCAGTCCTCTTGGACCCCGGCCACCCCGTGGACCACAAAGGGCCCCTCGGGCTTGCCGATCCACAACGGCGCAAGCCGCCCCCGGCCCTTGACGACCAGGATCTCGGTGGGCGGGTCCGTCCGCAGATCCAGAATCTTATGGTACCAGGAGCGCGTTCTCTCGTCGTAGGCGATGGCGTTGAGGACGGGATTTCTCGTCGGGTTCAAATGCACGGTGGGGAAGGGGAAGTACCGCCCCGACCCGTCGTAGCAGGAGGGCCCCGTCAGGAAGCGATAGAACCGCCCTTTATTGAACATCAGGCGGAAGTGGCTCCCGCCGATGTTCATGGAGGAGTGGAAGATCAGGGTGTTTTGATCGTCCCAGCACATCCCGAAGGGGACGAAATCTCGGAGGGAGACGGGCTCGGTCCGCCGGGAGTTGCTCTCCGTGACGGGGAAGGTGGGGAAGGGCGGCCCGGCCTGTCCTTGCCAAAGGGACCCCAGCAGGAGGGCCCCCACCAAGAGGCTGAGAACCCAAACGATCTTCGGCACCATCCCACGCTCACCTCGGCCCATCGTAGAACCAGAGGGGATAAAAAGTCCATAGAAAGGGGGTAAAGGCCGCCCCTCATGACGGGGTGGGAGGCTCGGATCTGCGGGGATGCCCTGCAAGCCTTGGTCGGCTTTGGTGATCTCAGCTGGCCCCCGGCACGAGTCCCGCCACTTTAACCTCGATCTCGGGACCCCAGCGCAGTTCCTCTGGAGGCTGTGTCGAGAGGTATTCCCGGAAGAACCCGGGGCCGCCCTCCTTTAGGGAACGGCCCAAGGCCTCAGGGCCGTATTCTTGAACGATCCGCTCCGCCATATAAGCTCCCAGCCAGTAGAAGGGACCGTTAGACCTCAGCCCCTCATTGACCAGCTCGTCCGCCCTCTCCAGATTCCCCTGCTCATAGATGGAGGCAAAGCACTCCCGCAGCAGCTCGATGCCCCTCTCTCTGCTCGCCTCAAGATCCTCCGGCGGATGGGACGGGGCGACGAACGTCGCCGTCCCCTCCAGGAAGATGTAGCTGAGGACTTCATAGAACTTGCGGTCCCGCTCATCGGGGAACGGGAAGCGGGTCAGGTCCTCAAACGATCTGGCTCTTTCTATAACGGTGGGCTCGGCCGGGCATACTTGAAGCTGGAAGCGGTGGAAGGTCTCGTGCGTGAGGGTCGCAAGCAGGCGCTCGTAGTCGTCCTTGTAGTGCTCGAGGTTGATCCCCGCTGTCGCTTGGGTGGCCCAGCCGGCGATGCCCCAGCCGGCTGTGAAGCTCACCCGGTCCCGGAACGGCTCTTTCCGCATCTCATCGGTGGCGTACCGAGCGATCGTCGCCAAGATGTGCCCGGCGATCTCTTCCGCATGGCCTTGCAGCCTCTCCACCAGGGCCTCGTACTCCTCTCGCTGGAGGAAGACGTCGGCCAGATCGAAGAAGT
>DQUX01000001.1 GCA_015662065.1 Anaerolineales bacterium
ACGCCCCCCCCGCAAGCCCCTCCACCAGCCGCAGCCGCCATCCCCAGCGATGCAGGTACGTCCTCAGCCGATCCGTCATCACCCTATCTCCGCGTCCCCGCGTCATCCCTATCGCCTCTCCTGCTGCCGCACCCGCGCTATCGCCGCCAGGAGCGATACCAGCCCCACCGCCAGGTAGACCACCGCGTAGACGATCCAGGCGGAGGGGATCGGAATGCGATGGGTCGCGCCCACGTTTTCCCAGAAAATCCAGATGGTGTTGTGCTCCTCCAGCGTGGCCTCGGTGAAGATGGCCGCGGTGATGGGGCTGAGGCCGGCGGCGAGGTACAGCGCGTAGTGGAGGACGGCCTGCACGATCCAGGAGGGGGGGGAGAGGCTGTAGCCGGACACAAGGGGTCCCAACAGGATGCTCAGGAACAGCAGCAGCGCCGGCAGCCCCACCGACATCAGCAGGGCGGCGGAGTAGACCAGCACGGTGGAGACGAGGGTTGTGTGCGCGAGGGAGGAGAAGAGGAGGCCGACGGCGGCGAAGGCGAAGGCGGTCACCAGCAGGATCACCAGCGCCAGCATCAACTCCTCCATTACCACGCCCCCAAGTATGAAGGCCAGGCTCTCCAGGGGCACGGCTGCCAGGATGAGCAGGAACATATACGTCAGCGCGGAGCCCAGTTTGCCGACGACCAGCTTCCCCGCTGGCAGGAGCGTCGTCCGCAGCAGCTCGTAGGTCTTGCGCTCCCGCTCGCCGCTGATCGTACCGGCGGTGAAGGCCGGCGTGATGAAGGTGACCAGGAGGATCTCGATGAGGACGACGCCGGCGAAGACGGTCTTGCCCAGATAGACCATATCCGGCCCGCCGCCGGGCGCGCGGGACAGGGAGCTGTAGGAGTAGTAGATGATCGAGGTGAAGCAGCTCAGCAGCAGCAGGTAGACGGTCAGCACGACGAAGGCTCGCGCGCCGCGCATACGGACCCGCAGTTCTTTGATCAGCAGCGGGTTGGATTCGCGGCGCAGCCAGCCCTTCGACAAGCTCAGGGCTCTGCGGCGCCGTTTGACCGTCGTAGACACTTCTCCCATGCAAACCTCCTACGTGCGCTTGAGCCACCACACGGCCGCCCACACAAGGAGGGCCGCTCCCACGAATTCGACCAGTACCATTCCCAGTGATGTCAACGCAGGCATCATCAGTAATTCATTCATCGCAGCCTCCGGCGTGTCCAGCAAGGCGACGGGCAGCGCCAGCAGAGCGATGTTGAGAAGAGACGTCAGCAGGTAGAACGCCACCCGCGTCGCCAGAATCGCACCGTAGGAGACGGCGATGGCCTTTCCCGATGAGCGAGACAGCGCGGAGACGAACAGCCCCACCGTCGCGTGGAGCGCCAGGTCGCCCCACGGCCTGAGCAGCCCCGCCAAACCTGCCAACAGCAACGACGACCACATCCACGGCCGCCCTGGGTCGAGCATCGAATCCGCCAGCAGGAAAACGGAAGATAGGCCACTCGAACCGCCTGCAACCACCCAGAGCACTTGAAATGGAGCCAGCAGCGCCAGCGTCAGGATGCCGGGCCACAGCCGCGCCAGGCAGCCTCCCAACTTGCCCAGCACGATGGAACGCTCGGTCAGCAAGGTCGCCCGTAGGAGGTCGAATGTGCCCAGTTCCCGCTCGCGGGCTATGGAGGTTGCGGTGAGCGTCGGCGCAATCCACGGCAGGGCAAAATTGAGCAGCCAACTGGCCACGCCCACCAGGCAGACCAGTGGCACGCTGGTGACGAGGGCCGCCAGTCGCGTCCCCAGCGAATCGTCCAGCATGGACATCACGCCGCACCCCAGCGCGGCCCCCAGTAGCACCGGGTAGAACAGGAAGAAGCGCCGCCCCGGCCACCAACGTTTGCGATGGATGCGCCGCAACTCCAGCCAGAGTATCGGGTGATCGAATATGGCCTGCCAACGTTCGATCAACGTTCTCTCCCTCGATCCAATGAACAATTAGACAATTAACCAAGATATGGGGGTTCTGAAGATTTACCAGACTCCAGCCTTTTGATTTCTCTGCGTTCTTGGCGGTGAATCAAGCCGCCATTCGCCAACCACACTCTAGGGGGAGACTACCCATTGTCACCGGCCGACTTTACTGCGGGGACTCTGGCGCGCCTTTTCGACGATGGCGTACAGAATACGGACAAGTTCATCGTTCATTGCTTCATTGCTGCTTTATCGTTAATTGGTCTACGACACGATTCCTTTCGTCAGCCGCATAAACACATCCTCCAGGTTGCCGGTCTCCTCGTAGAAGGCGGTGACCTGGAAGCCCGCCCCCACGAGCCCGCTCAGCAGTTGGGCCAGCGTCTCGTCTCCCCCCGCCAGGGTGACCCGCAGGTCGCCCGCGCCGTTGGGCTCGACCGGCTCCACCTCCAACACCCCTTCCTGGCCCTCCAGCCAGGCCATAGTCTCCTCCGCCCGCGCCATCAGCCCGATCCGCACCACCCGCTGGGCCTGGATGCGCTGGCGCATCTCCTCCAGCGTGCCTGCGGCCACCAGCCTCCCCGCCTCGATGACGCCGATGTGGGTGCAGACCTCCTCGATCTCGGAGAGGATGTGGGAGGAGACGAAGATGGTCTTGCCCATCGCTTGCAGCTCGCGCAGGAGTTCGCGGATCTCGACCCGCGCCCGGGGGTCCAGGCCCGAGGCCGGCTCGTCGAGGATCAGCACCTGGGGGTCGTGGGCCAGGGCGCGGGCCAGGCAGAGCCGCTGTTTCATCCCCCGCGAGAGGGCGTCCACGTAATCGTCCCGCCGGTGGGCCAGGTCCACCAGCTCCAGCAGGTCGTCCACCAGCCCGCGGCGCGTGGGGGCGGGGATCTCATAGCAGGCGGCGAAGAAGTCCAGGTACTCCCAGACCTTCATATCGCCGTAGACGCCGAAGAAGTCGGGCATGTAGCCGATGGCCCGCCGCACGCCCCGGCGGTCCTTGAGCACCGAGTGGCCCGCCACCCACGCCTCCCCCGCCGTGGGCCGCAGGAGCGTCGCCAGGATGCGCATCGTCGTCGTCTTGCCCGCCCCGTTGGGGCCGACGAAGCCGTAGACCGCCCCCTCCTCTACCTGCAGGTTCAGGTCCGCCACCGCCGTCAGCCGACCGTACCTCTTAGTCAGCCCCCGCGTCTCGATGATCGTCGCCATCACCGCTGTCCCCTGATCGTGATCGTGAGGCTCCTTATGTTGGCCGTCTGCCCCATCCCCGTCTCCAGCCGGAGGCGTACGATTCCGGACGGGAGGACGTAGGCCGCCCCGTTCGGGATCGAATGTCGCCCCCACCCGACGTCCACTTCCTCCCAGTCCTCTATCTCCCGGTTCCACAGCAGGACCGTCGGCGGAGGGGCGGCGCTTTCGCCTTGCAGGCTCACCGTCAGTTCCTCTACTTCCTCCACCATCCCCCCCGGCCAGATGGTGAAGCGGAACACGGCGGCCGAGCCAGGCCCCAAGAAGAAGCCCTCGGGCCACATCTCCGCAGGGCCGGCGGTGCTTTCCACGGAGCGTTGGATCAGACCGGGCGGGATGGTCACCATCCCACCGGCCTCCAGCCCCGCCACCGGCAGGTTGTAGACGTAGAGGGTGACCCCCACCTCCTGGGAGGGGCGGCCCTGCACCTCGACCGGCAGCGGTGTTGCCTCCGCCCAGCCCACCAGGTGCACGCCCGGCCCCAGGCCGGGCCCGTCGTAGGGGAAGAACGCCTGCAGGAACTGGTAGCGACGGTACGTATCGCGGTCGCTCCAGAAGTCGGTTGTTCCCAGCACCAGCGGTGTGACCTCGGAAGTGCCGTAGTATAGCCCGGTCGTTCCGCTGCTCGTTCCGCTGTCGTCCATACGGAGGTGGACCGCCACCTCTGCCCCCGGCTCCAGGTCGCCCAGTCGCTGGGTGTTGTTGCCGGCGATTAGGACGGCCCCTTCCAGCCGCGTCGTCCCGTTCCGCAGCCCCCCCTCCAGGCGCGGGGTCCCGCCAGCGCCCGGCAGGGTCAGCCGCAGGTTGGCCTCCACGGCGGGGACGTCCACGTATCCCTCGGCGATGAGGGGCCGGACGCCCCCTACGTCCACCCGCAGGTCGGTTATGGTCGAGCCATCGGCCTCCTGGGTGACGTGGAGCATCGGTGGGGCCGGCCCGGTGGAGGCGGAACCGGAGAGCAGGCGCACCTGTGCCTGGGGCAGATACACGTTGTAGGCGGTACGCCGGGGCGAGAAGAGCCCCACCAGCCCGCCGGCGCGCCCCGTCTCCGCCCCCTCCGGCACGTAGACGAGGGTCAGGTGGTGCACGATCGGCCTGCCGCCTCGGATCTGGAAGCCGGTCAGGTAGGCGCAGGCGGTGAATCCGACGATCAACGTCGGGATGGTCAGCCAGGCCAGCTCCCGCCGGTCCAGTTTGCGCAGGACGAGGTGGTTGACCGGGCCGATGAGAAGGGTGTAGAGGAGCATAAAGGCCAGAATCTGCAGGGCGGAGGGGAGTTCCAGGCCGGGGATGGTGTTGACGGCGTCGCGGGCGCTGTACTCGTTGCCGACGGTCGGCCGCCAGATTCCGGGGGGACCTGTTCCGGCAATGTATTCCCACAGGCGGGTGTTGTCGTCCCAGCGGGTGAAGGGGTTCAGCCCGGCGTCGAAAGCGACGAAGTCCACTGCGCCCGCCCCGTGGGGGCGGCGGGCCAGCAGGATCAGGCCGTCTTGCTCGATGAGGGATTCCCCCTCCCGCAGCATCGTCTCGGCCAGGACGAAGGGGCCGGGGGCCACCGGTGCGTCCCATCGTTCCCCCAGCGCCGGCAGGCTGCCCACCGTGCGCGTCCCCACCGCCGCCACCGGCAGCAGGTCGGCGATG
>DQUX01000258.1 GCA_015662065.1 Anaerolineales bacterium
CCGCCCGCGCGGCCGGCCTCACCCGCGTGCGCGTCGGCAACCGGCACCTGCTGGTCTAGCCCGAACCAACGGAGCGGGCACGTACAGCGCGTAGGGGCGCGGCATGCCGCGCCCCTACTCGACGATGAAACTGGCGGTCCACGCCGGACGATCGGGCCTGGGCGATAGCTCCTGCCAGGCCTCATCCGTCAGCCGGTCGGCCATTGGCCACTTGAACTCGTAGTAGGAGAAGACCCCGCCCACCGTTGCCACCTGACGCCCCTCCACAAGGGTGATGACGTAGATGGGGAGGGCATCCCCCACCCCTTCCTCCAACACCTGGCCGGTGTTCGGGTCGGTGTGGACGTCGGCGATGAGGGCCATCCGCTCGTCGGCCTGGGAGGTGATCTCCCCCTCGATCTCCTCCGAGAAGGTGGTCAGACCCTCCAGCGTGTCGCCGATGCCGCGGATGGTGGCATACTCCTCGTCGGTCAGCGGCTCGCCCTGGAGCTCCTTCTCGCTGATGACCTTCAGGTCCAGCAGCAACTGCTCCATCTGCCCCAGTTTCCAGCCCATCTCGTCGTCCAGCAGACCCCGGTCTCCCAGCCCGGCCCGCATCTGCGCAGCCAGGGCCGCCAGCCGGGCATACACCTCCGGCTGCGGCTCGACGTAGCCCTTTAGTGGCTCTGGCTCCACCTGCATCGCCGTCTCCACGATCGCATAGGATTGCTTGGCGTAGAGGATAGTGTCGTGGCGCAGCTCCGTCCACGAACCCAGCCAGGTGTGCAGGTCCTTATCCATCCAGGCGGGCGACTGCATGAAATACGGGTAGCCCTCCCCTTTCATCTCCAGCAACGGCCGCAGGCTATGGAGCCAGTTCCAGTAGAGGTTCTGGGTCCACTGCTCCTCCGGCAGCGCGGCGAACTCGGCCTGGAGCTTCGCCAGTTGCTCGGCGTACCCGTCGTAGTCGGTATCACCCTCGGCGGTGAGGATCTCCAGGGCGCGACCGCTCCCCAGCACGGCGGGCACATCCAGCCCGCGGGGGAAGACCCGATTGCCCATCGGGGAGATGGTGAACGGTTGACCGGTCCCCCGGTACCCGTCCACCTTGTCGTAGACCAGCTCCTGGAACATGTAGCTGTCGGGAATGAAGCGCTGGCCCATAAAGCGGAAGCCCATGGTCACCTCTTCGGGCTCCTCCTGGTCCGTGACCCGGCCACCGACGATAGCGGGGGGGCGCAGTTGCCGTGCCGTATCTGTGAACGCTTCCAGCAGGCTCTCGTCGGCCAGCGTGGCGGGGTCGGGCAGGCCGCCGTAGACCTCGTTGGCCACAGCAGCGTAGTCGTACACCGTCAGATCGTCGGCGGTGCCGACGAAGAAGGCGGTCGGCTCATAGATACGCTCCCAGACATCCAGGGCGGGTTCCTCGCCGACCCGCGCGGTGTAAAGCGCCCGGACGATGAGCAGCGCGCTCCGGGTCTCTCGGCGTGCCGACTCCGGATCGGCCGGCACGGTGAGGTGGAAGGACATTCGCCCGTACCACATCATCGCCCGGAAGTACCGCTCGAAATCCTCGTTGCGGGTGTAGTGACCCCGGGGGACGTACTGGCTGTAGTCCTCCCAATAACAGGCCGGGTCGTTTTCCGGGCAGGGACGATAGGTGTTGAAGATGGGGGAGAAGTCGAAGCCCTGGTGGGCGTCGATCAGTGCTAGTTCCTGCCACACCGCGTCGCGCACGGGTGCAGGGATGTCAGCACGGTCATCGAGCAGCCGGGCCGCTACCGCGAAGAAGGCCAGGTTCTGCCAGGCTGCCTCCCGCGCGGGGCTGGCCGTGGCCTTGTAGTCGGCCTCGGACGCCTCCAACATCGCCTGCGTGAGCCCCTCCAAATCGGCGATGAAGTGCTCCATCTCAGCAAGGCGAAGGGCGTAGTCGTAGAGGATGTGGAAGGCGTGGAGCACGGCGTCGGTCGTGACGAAGACGGGTGTTCCTTCTCCAGTGGCCTGTTGATAGATCTCGTAGATCTGGTCATATCCCTGGGGAACCACCACGAACCCGTTTGCCTCCAGCGAGGTCCGTTGCGCAGGGCTCAGTCTGTCCATCAGGTCCGGGTTGACGATGGCGTCGAGGTCGGGGGTGTAGGTCGGGGCGTTGGGCGCCACGTCCACCTCCACCGGCACGCAGGCAGCGAAGCCCCCGGGGCGGACATCGACCGGCATAGGAGGGGCGGGGGTGGCGGTGGGGCCGGGGATGGCCGGCGGTCTGCAGCCAGAGACCGGTGGGATCGCAAGAGCCAGGACAAGCATCAACCATTTCTTCATTTGTTTACCTCCTTGCTCTCTTCCCCAGAGAGCCTGGGAACGCCGGGCAAACAAACAATCGGGGGCTGAGGAGCGACTCCCCCCCCCTGCTCTTATGACGTCCGTTGAGAAGGTGGAGTTCCGTTTCTCCGTTAAGACTCAGAGGCTTCAGCGATTCGACTCCCCCGGCCCCCTGCGTTTGCCCCCCCTCCTATCCTATACTATAATGGCGAAAACAACTCTCACAAGTTAGGAGGTCGCTTCCCCTTGGAACCCTATACCTCACCACCGGAAGAACCGGAGACCGGCCGGGAGGCGCAGGAGGTCTCCCTGGCCCGTACCTTCGGTGGACGGTCCCTCCTGCGAGACCTGGTTGAGACCCTCGTCCTAACGCTGATCATCTTTTTCGTCGTCAATGCCCTCACCGGTCGCTTCCAGGTCCGAGGCTCCAGTATGGAACCCTCCCTTCACACAGGCCAGTATCTGATCGTGAGCAAGTTGAGCTATCGGCTGGGAGAGCCCCGGCGGGGAGATATCGTGGTCTTCGACCCCCCAAACGGAGCCGGTGAGGACTACATCAAACGCATCGTCGGCCTGCCGGGAGAGCAGGTAGAGGTCCGCGATGGATCGGTCTGGATCAACGGGTACCGGCTGGAGGAGCCCTACGTGGCCTCCCCCACCCCCTATTCCGGCTCCTGGCTCCTGGGAGCCGACGAGTACTTCGTGCTGGGAGACAACCGGGCCAACTCCAGCGATTCCCACTCCTGGGGCCCCTTGCCCGAGGAGAACATCGTCGGCAAGACCTGGCTCTGCTACTGGCCCCCCGAGCACTGGGGGACATTGCCGCACTATTCCTTCCCAGAGGTACAGGCGGAGGACTGACCCCGGCCTCCTCCACCATCGATACGGTGCGAGAGGAGCCTGGTAGAGACCTATGAAAGAAGAACCGTTCCGTGTGCCCCTGGTGGAGTTCCCGCCGGACGCGCTGGTTGAGATCATCCAGTGGCTCACCCCGCAGCGTCTGGCGGCGTTCATCGACGCCACCGACCTCAAGGCCGACACGCGGGAGCCCAAGATCCATAAACTGGTCGGATGGGCCACCCGTTACGGGTGCTCCTCCGTCTGCGTCAATCCCGTGGAGGTGGACCTGCTGCCGGACCTCTTGCGGTCCACTTCCGTGAAAGAGTGCTACGTCATCGACTTCCCCCTGGGCAAGTCCACCATCGAAGTGAAGGCCCACCAGGCCGCTCAGGTGGTAGCCCGGAGCCGCGCGATGCGGGGGGAGGGCCCCGGATGGGTGGAGTTGGATATGGTCATCAACGTGGGTCGCTTCAAGCGCGACCCCGACTACACCCGCCGGGAGATCGGTGCCGTGGTCGAGGCGGCCGACGGCGAGCACGTCAAAGTTATCATCCGATCCTCAGAGCTGCTGGAGGAGGAGATCGTCGCCGTCTGTCAGATCGCCCGGGAGGCCGGGGCGCACTTCGTCAAGAACTCCACCGGGATGGATGCCTTCGGAGCCACCCCCGACCACATCCGCCTGATGCGGGAGGCGGTGGGGCCCGAGATGGGGGTTAAGGCGGCTGGCGGCATCCGGGACGCGATGGATGTGATACGGCTGATCTACGCCGGAGCGATGGAGCCTGAGCTGCGCACCCCGGACCGGTTCCGCATCGGCACCTCCGGACCTGTTAACCTCCTCTCCACCCTGGGCTGGCTCAAACAAGCCCCCTGCGCCTGGGCCGAGGCAGGGGTCATCCCCTGCACCGTCTGCCCCTCCAACTTCACGGGCAAGCAGCGTCGGGAGGTGCGGGAGGTCTATATGCAGAAGTGCCGCCGCTGCCCGCATCAGGCCTACCGAAAGGACAAGGATTTCTAGCCCACATCCGCGCCGCTGGGCCGACCCCCGTCGGCGGATGTAAGGGCACGGAACGTGCGGCCGGGGAGGCCGTCCCCGGTAAAGGAGCGCAATGAGCGGTGGATACCACGGCAGGGTCCTCTGGGTGAACCTGACGGAACGACGGGCGCGCGCCGAGCCGCTCGACCCCCAACTGGCCGCCGACTACATCGGCGGGCGCGGCCTGAGCACCCGCATTCTCTACGACCGGCTGGCACCAGAGACCAACCCCCTCTCCCCCGACACCCCCCTTATCCTCGCCACCGGCCCCCTTAACGGCACCGGCGCCCCCCTCTCCGGTCGGTACGAGGTGGTCACCCGCTCCCCCCTCACCGGGACGGTGCTCAGCTCCAACTCCGGCGGGCGGTTCGGGGTGGACCTGAAGCGGACCGGGTACGACGCGGTGGTGATCGAGGGCGCGGCCGAGACCCCCTGCTATCTCTGGATTCACGATGGGGAGGTGGAGTTCCGCGACGCAGACGACCTCTGGGGGCTGGACACCCACCGGACGACGGAGCGGCTGCTGGCGGAGACCCACCCCAGGGCCGGCGTGGCATGCATCGGCCCGGCCGGGGAGCGGGGCGTGCTCTTCGCCAGCGTGATGAACGACCGGGATCGGGCGGCCGGCCGCGGCGGCGCCGGCTGCGTGATGGGGGCCAAGCACCTTAAAGCGGTCGTGGTCCACGGGGGCCAGCGCACCCCCATCGCCGACCAGGAGGGGTTCGAAGCCGCGCGGGGGGAGGCCCGTACCGCGATAGGCGAGGCCCCCGTCACCAAAAACGCCCTCAAGGAGTTCGGCACCGCCGTCCTGGTGCACCTCATCAACGAGTACGGCGGGTTGCCCACCCGCAACTTCCAGGAAGGGCACTTCCCCGACGCCGACTCCGTCTCTGGGGAGACCCTCAAGGAGACCCTCTTTGAGCGCAGCGTGGCCTGCGCCGCCTGCCCTGTCGCCTGCGGCCGGGCGACCCGCACCGCCCGGCGGAGCGGGGAGGGGCCGGAGTACGAGACGATCTGGGCGCTGGGGCCGATGTGCGGGGTCCGCGACCTGGAGGCCATCGCCGAGGCCAACTACACCTGCAACGAACTGGGCCTGGATACCATCACCGCCGGCTCCACCATCGCCTGCGCGATGGAGCTATGGGAGTGGGGCTGCTTCGACGAAGGGGTCCGGGCCCAGATCCGCGCCGACCTGGGCACCGACCTGACCTTTGGCAACGCCCAGGCGATGGTCCGCTGCGTCGAATTGATGGGCCAGAGGGAGGGGTTCGGCGCGCTGCTGGCGGAGGGCTCCGCCCGACTGGCCGCCCGCTTCGGCCACCCGGAGCTCTCGATGAGCGTCAAAGGGCTGGAGCTGCCCGCCTACGACCCCCGGGCCTTCCGGGCGATGGCGGTGGCGTTCGCCACCTCCCCCCGGGGCGCTTGTCACCTGCGGGCCTATATGATCGGGCCGGAGGCGCTGGCCACCCCCGGGGCGGTGGACCGGTTCTCGGAGGCCGGCAAGGCGGCACTGGTGAAGCTCTTCCAGGACCTGAGCGCTGTGATCGACTCGTTGGGGATGTGCATCTTCACCTCTTTCGCCCTCAACCCCGATCACTACGCCCGCCTGCTGGCTACCGTCACCGGCGTCGAGCGCACCACGGAGGAGATGCTGGCGGTCGGGGAGCGGATCTGGAACCTGGAGCGGTTGTTCAACGGGCGGGAGGGGTTCACCCACGCCGACGACACGCTTCCCCCCCGCCTGCTTCGAGAGGGGTTGCCCGGGGGCCACTCCAAGGCCCAGCCGGTGGACCTGGGGCCGATGCTGACTGCCTACTATCGGGTGCGCGGGTGGGACGCGGAGGGCCGGCCTACGCCGGAGACGCTGGCCCGCCTGGGGTTGGGGTGATGCGCTGGGAGGAGGTGGAGCGATGGAGGAAGTTCTGCAGACCGGCTGGCTGGCCGCCGACTTCTTCTTGCACAGCTACCGTATCTCCGGCCGGATCGACGTCCGCCGACGCTCCCTCGCCGATATGCTGAACGACCGGACGACCGGGTTCATCCAGCTAGAGGATGCCTACGTCTCCCCCATCGACCGGCCCGGCGAGATCATCGGTATCTACTCGGCTTCCAGCCTGACCAAGGCCAACGTGACCCTTGTCCTGGTTCCCCGGCGGGATGACGCCCTCTCCCGCAAACAGACCTACGGCAGCTACTACGGCACGCATCTGCGCCAGATTTTCCTCACCGTGCCCTCCTTCGAGATCGTGGGCTACCTGCGGCTCTCGGCGAGGGTGGACCTGCGGCGGCTCCTCTCGGTGGAGACCGAGGAGTTTATCCCCATCCTGGACGGTCGTGTCCGTGCCTCCATCTGGCCCGACGTCGCGTTCACCGGCGGGGGGGTGTTGGTGAACAAGCATCACATCGGCGCCTTCTGTCTGGCGGAGGAGGCGTAGTCCCTGGGGGAGGTGAGATGATGGCCCGTATCCTGGTCATTGACGACAACGCCGACCTCCTGCAGATGATCCGGTTGCTCCTGGAGGACCAGGGCGGCCACGAAGTCATCCTCAGCGCGGAGGGGGAGGATGGCCTGGCTAGGGCCCTGGACAACCCGCCCGACCTGGCCATCGTAGACGTGATGATGCCGGGGATCACCGGCTACGAGGTCTGCCGCCGGTTGCGGCAGGAGCCGAGCACCGCCGACACGCCGATCATCATCCTCACGGCGCGGGGCCAGCCGGTGGACCGGCAGATGGCGCTGGAGGCCGGGGCCGACGAGTACATCGCCAAGCCGGTGACGATGACCGTGTTGCTGGAACGGGTGAACCGGCTGCTGGCCCAGAGGGCCGTCCGGCCCGCCGCCCCCACCCCGGGGATGATCGCCCTGGTCAGCCTTCGCGGGGGAGTAGGGGTGACGACGCTGGCGGTGAACCTGGCTGTCATCTACGCCCGCCAGTCGCCCGACCAGGTCTGCCTGGTAGATCTCTCCACCTCCTCCGGCCACGCGGCGCTCCAACTGGGCCTCCGGCCCGATCCCAACTGGTCGGCGTTGGCCCTGCTGGACGCCGACCCTGGGGAGGTCGCCGTCCGCAACTACCTGCTGGCCCATCCGGCGGGGCTTCACCTGCTGGCCGCCCCTTTCGTACCGGTCATCGGCGAGGGGCCGACGGGGGAGATGATGCTTTCCACTCTCACCCTCCTGCGGCAGGGTTTCAACACGGTGGTGGTGGACCTGCCCTCGGTGTTGTTGGAGGGGACGATGGCGGTGCTGGAGGCGGCCGACGCGATCGGTGTCGTCACCACCGCCGATCCCCCCGCCATCCAGACCACGGTGGGGACGTTGCAGGTGCTGCGGTCGTTCATTCCCAAGGTGCGGCTGATCCTGAACCAAGTGGCCCCGGGGACGCCGGTATCGGTGGAGGCTCTTCAGCGAGTGTTGAAACAGCCCCTGGTGGCCTCTATCCCCTTCGATGCCGGGCAGGCCGAGGCGCTGGCCCACGGCAAGCCGCTGGCCCTCACCACCCCCCAATCCCCGCTGGCGCAGGGGGCGGCCCGCGTGGCGGCCGCGCTGGTGGGAGCGTCGGTTCGCCCCTCAGCGACGTGAAGCGCGGGCGTCGGATGACGCCCGCTTGGGTGAACGGACATCGCATCGGCCTGAGGGCAGAGATTATATCGCCGCTACGGGAATGGGACCACCCGGCCGGTCATCACCAGGCACATACACCCCAGCAAGGCCACGTCCAGGAAGAGCAGGAGGGCCAGGACGAACCGTTGCCAGGGGGCCAGTCCCTGGAGCATCCCCGCCAGCCCTTCTCGTGGGGGGGCTCTCACCTCTTCCAGGTCGGCCTCCAGGGCCTGCTCCCGCAGATCGTCCAACATCGCCTCGGGCGGTGTGAGCGGGGCCGGGCCTTCTCCGGGCAGACCGGACGGTGCCGGCGCTCCCTCCGAAGGAGGTTCCCTCAGCGATTGAAGCCAGTCTGGAATTCCCTCCCGCAGGTCGTCCTCCATCGACCGCCTCCCTTTCTTAGAGCCCGGTTAAGGATACGCCGAACTGCCCAGAAGTCAAGCTATCCCTTGATCACTGCCAGGGGGCGCAGTCGGGCCACCTTGCAGGCCAGCCCTGCCCCGTGGACTACCTCCACCACCCGGCTCACGTCCTTGTAGGCTGCGGGGGCCTCCTCGGCCAGCCCCTTGTTGCTGCCGGCCCGCACGACGATCCCCTGCTCCTCCATCTCCCGCCTCAGGTCTGCCCCCCAGATCTTCTTGCGGGCCTTGTGGCGGCTCATCACCCGCCCGGCCCCGTGGCAGGTGGAGCCCCAGGAGAGGTCCATCGCCCGCCGGGTGCCCACCAGCACGTAGGAGGCGGTGCCCATCGAGCCGGGCACCAGCACCGGCTGGCCCACCTCCCGGTAGTCCTCCGGCACCTGGGGCAGGCCGGGGCCGAAGGCACGGGTGGCTCCCTTCCGATGAACGCACAGCCGCATCCGCCTCCCGTCCACCTCGTGCTCCTCGAACTTGGCGATGTTGTGGGCCACGTCGTAGATCTGGAAGAGATCGAAGTTGTGGACCTTGCCAGCGAGGACCTGTTCGAAGGCCTCCCGCACCCCCATCGCCAGCACCTGCCGGTTGACGAAGGCGTAGTTAACAGCGCAGGCCATCGCGCCGTAATAGGCCCGTCCCTCCGGCGAGTCGATGGGGGCACAGACCAGCTCCCGGTCTGGCAGTTGGATCCCGTACTTGCGCACGGTCTCCTGCAGGCCCTTGACGTAGTCGTCGCAGACCTGGTGGCCGAACCCCCGGGACCCGCAGTGAATCTGCACCACCACCTGGTTCTCCCGCAGGCCGAAGGCGTCCGCCACCTCGGGGTCGTAGATCTCCTCGACCACATCGATCTCCAGGAAGTGGTTGCCCGCCCCCAGGGAACCCACCTGGGGCCGGCCCCGCTCCTTGGCCCGGGGGCTCACCTGGCTGGGGTCGGCGCCGGGCATACACCCCTCCTCCTCCGTGTGGGCCAGGTCCTCCGGCCGGGCCAGCCCCCGCTTCAGCGCCCACCGGGCCCCCTGGGTCACCAGTTCGTCCAGCTCCCGTCCCGACACCCGCACCCGGCCCTTGCCCCCCACACCGCTGGGACAGGCCCGGTAGAGGACGGTGGTGAGGTCCTGGAGGTAAGGGGCGATCTCCTCCTGCTCCAGGTAGGTGCCGAGGAGCCGGATGCCGCAGTTAATGTCATAACCAACTCCGCCCGGCGAGATCACCCCCGTATCGGTCCGCATCGCCGCCACGCCGCCGATGGGGAAGCCGTATCCCTGATGGAAGTCCGGCATCGCCATCGCGTAGCGGACGATGCCGGGAAGGGTCGTGGTGTTGATGAGCTGATCCACCGTCCGATCGCGGAAGGCGGCATCCAGCAGCTCTGCGTCGGCGAACAACCGAGCCGGCACGCGCATATCCTCCCGGGCCTCTTTCGGCAACTCCCAGATAAACCGATCCACCCGGCGAAAATCCTTCTTCTCAGCCATTCTCATACCCCCCTACACGTCAAAGACGACTGTGACCTCCAGCCCGCGCTCGGCGCGCCGGATCGCCAGATCGCTGAAGGTGACGGCCTTGATGGGCTGGCGAATCTCCTGGGCAGGCCCGCCCTTTGCCACTCCTCGCAGATGGGTGGGTGTGATCTCTTCTATCTCGAAGGTGGTGAAGAGAGTCCCGTCCCGCTCGTTCCGGTAGAGCAGCTCCCCCAGCCAGCTCACCAGGAGGGTCTCGGCGTCGTAGGCCGTCAGCTCCAGCGGAACCGCGACCGTCGGCTGGACGGTGTCGGGGTCGGCCATCAGCCAGGCCAGTCCCCGCGCCGCGTTGATGAACAGCTCCGCCAGGTCCCGCCCCCAGATACGAAGCGCCACGTCGGCGGTGTGGGAAACCTCCTCGAATCCCCTCCCCATAGCGTCTATCATCCTACCATGCAATGGGGGTAAAATCAAGGACAAGACTTACGCGGTAGGGCTTGTTAGTTCGCTAACATTCGTGCTCGTGCATCCAGGCTGACCCTCTGTCGTCTTACTGCGGCCATCCGCTGCCCATCTGGAACATGCTGGATCAGGCCGACAACCGCATTCATATCTTGAGGTTAGTGGCAAGAGAGGCCAAGAGGCGGGTTCGTAGTAGCGGCTTCAGCCGCTTTTGCCCCTTTGGAATGGCTAAAGCCGTCACTACGAACCAAGAACGCCGATGTCCAGCCAGAAAGTTGATAAGCCCTGCCTACGCAGTTCCGTCCACTCTCACCACGGAGGCGTAGAGGACATGGAGTTTCGCGGAGAATCTTAAGCCTCGCGGAGCTGCCCCCTGCCTGTCGGGCGGGCTATGCTCCGGGGGGATCGGCCTGGGGCACGTCGAAACGGTAGCCCAGGCGGCGCACCGTGGTCAGATAGACGGGATTGGAGGGGGTCTCCTCGATGGCCCGGCGCAGCCAGTGGATGTGGACCTCGAGGGTGCGGGTGTCGCCTACGAAGTCGGTGTTCCAGACTTCCTTCATCAGGAAGGCCCGGGTCAGCACCCGGCCCGGGTTGCGCATAAAGACCTCCAGGAGGTGGGTCTGCTTGGGGGTCAGCCGACGTTGTTGCCCGCTCCGGGAGACCGTCCGGCGCTTCACGTCCAGCACGATGTCTCCGACGCGGAGGATCTCACCTCCCGGGCCGGAGAGGATTCTTCGGATCCGGTTGAAGAGCTTGCGGGAGGTGAGCTTTCCCCGGAGGATCGCCGTCGCGCCGCTGCTTGGATCCTCCTCCCCCTCGGGGAGGATTAGGAGGAGAGGGACCGGGTTCCCGTTGGCCCGGAGCGCCTGGCAGAAGCGGGAGGCGTTGAAGCGGAGGTGGCGGGCATCCACGATCAGAAGGTCGGGAGATCCCTTTTCCAGCCAGGCGTTGGCGTTCCGCCGGGTGTGGACACGGGTGACGTGGTATCCTTTTTTCTCCAGCAAGGGCGCACAGGAGAGGCCCTTGGCCCGCCGTCCTTCGACCAGCAGAATTTGGGGGTCCATCCGAAATCGCTCCTCTCGACCCGGAGATGTCGGGAGCCCCTGCGGGAGCGGCACCTCGAGGGGGCATCTCGCCTCCTGGGGAGCGAAGGCCGCCAGTGGCGGCAGCTCGCCGAGACGGTCTGCATTATACTCTAACTGCGACCAGGGGGCAAGTGGCGGTTCCCTGGTGATCGGGGCGGCCGTGTGGGACAGGTTATCAGTCTGTCCTGCCACTGGGCGGCCTCCGCTGCCGTCCACGAGAGGAGTTCGACGTCCTTATCGAGCCAGTAATCACCGGCGAGGTAGAACTGGACCGTGTGGGCGTCGACCAGGACACATTCGCCCGCGGGGAGGACGCGGCGGGCGTGCCAGAGGGCGGTGCTCAGGCTGCGCAGCGCTTTGGCCCGGTTGGGCCAGAAGAGGTCGTCCAGCCGGCCGCGGGGCCTGCGGCGGGTTGTGTCGGGCTAGTGGTTCCTGAGCACCAGGGGCAGGTAGACCTCCAGCCAGCGTTCGTAGGCGCCGATGTCGCAACCACTCCCCACGGGCCGGGCCACGCCGCGCTGGTCGGTGGTGGTACCATACAGGCAGACTCCGGCGTCAATGGCCGGGCTGCCACGGAGCAGGGGGTGCACCAGCGTGCCGCTGTCCTCGGTCAGCGGGCCGAGGAGGGGGTTAGTGTCTGTGAGGTCGCCGATGGCGCTGAAGCCGCAGGTGTCGGCATCCTCCAGGTTGTGGCCGTTGGAAGTGAGGCCGGCATTGCAGTTGGGCGTGCCGTTATAAGCGACGATGGTGTTCAGCACAGTCACCGCGCCGCCTGCCGTGTGGATGCCGCCTGCCCCACCGGATGCCGTGTTGCTGGCGACGGTGGTGTAGGTCAGCACGGACGTGCCGGCGTTATAGAGACCGCCGCCGTCGCCGTTGCTGGCCGTGTTATGGCTGACGGTGGTGTTGACCAGCGTCAGCGTGCCGGTGTAGTTGTGGATACCGCCGCCGTCGTAGTTGGCGGTATTGCTGACGATCTGCCCCCCGCTGAGCGTCGCGCTGCCCTGGGAGACGTACACCCCGCCGCCGTCGGAGGTGGCGGTGTTGCCAGCGATCTGGCCGCCGCCGAGCGTCGCGCTGCCCTGGTAGACGTACACGCCGCCGCCGGAGGTGGCGGTATTGCTGACGATCTGGCCGCTGCCGAGCGTCATGCCACCCTGGTCGACGTACACCCCGCCGCCGTAGTCGGCGGTGTTGTCGGCGATCTGGCCGCCGCCGAGCGTTATGCTACCGTGGCCGACGTACCCCCCGCCGCCGCGGTAGGCGGTGTTGTCGGCGATCTGTCCGCCGCTGAGCGTCGCGCTACCCAGGTAGACGTACACCCCGCCGCCGTCGATGCCGGCGATGTTCCCGACAATACCGCTGGCGGCACCGGTCTGGGTGAAGGCGGCTGTGCTCTGCCCGACGTACACCCCGCCGCCGCGGGTGTTGGCGGTGTTGCTGACGATCTGGCCGCCGCTGAGCGTCGCGCTGCCCAGATAGACGTACACCCCGCCGCCATGGTAGTCGGCGGTGTTGCTGACGATCTGGCCGCCGCCGAGCGTCGCGCTGCCCTGGTAGACGTACACCCCGCCGCCGTAGTCGGCGGTGTTGCTGCGGATCTGCCCGCCGCCGAGCGTCATGCTGCCCCGGTCGACGGACACCCCGCCGCCGGAGATGGCGGTGTTGCTGACGATCTGGCCGCTGTTCAACGTCGCGCTGCCCTGATAGATGCACACCCCGCCGCCCCCGGTGGCGGTATTACGGAGGATCTGACCGCCATCGAACGTGAGCGTCGCGTCGCCCTGGGAGACGAAGATCCCGCCGCCGTAGTCAGCGGTGTTGCTGCTGACGATGGTGTTGATGAGGGTCAGGTGTGCATCATAGTTGCGGATGCCGCCGCCGTCGCCGCTGACGTTGCCGTTGATGATGGTCACCCCGGAGATGACCACCGTGCCCGCGCCCAAGCGGAGGTCAAGGACCCGGTCGGAGATGATACCGCTGGCATCAATGATGGTCTGATCGGGGCCGAGGCCGGTGATGGTCAAAGGACCGGTGACGTCCAGGTCGCCGGTGGCGCAGTTCTCCTCGCTTGTTCCGGTGATGGTCAGCACGTAGGTGCCGCTGCCCAGGGTGATGAGGTCGGCCTCGCCGTTGCCGTTGGCGAGGATGATGGCGTCCCGCAGGGAGCAGTCGCCATCTGTGCAACTGCCATCGTTCTCGTCGTGCGTGACCGTCACGGTAAAGTCGGCCGCGCGGGCGACCGGCAGGCCACCACTTAGGAGCCACACCAGGGCCAGGGTCAACCCCAGGCCAAGGGCGCAGGCGATGGAGAATCTCTTGACTTGCATCTCGTCCCTCCTGAATATGTGGGCCAGGCGCACCACGTGGTGCAAGCGGTGAGATTCTTGGTGACGGTGATGACCACCCCCTGCGCTGGCGTCGACGCCCCCGGCTATGTAGATTGTGGGTTGTCTCCCTCTTGAGCGTTGGTACTGCTTGCCCATCCCGCCGGGCGCCGAACCGCCCGGCTCGGTCGGCAAAGCCCCCTTCGGGGGCCGGC
>DQUX01000201.1 GCA_015662065.1 Anaerolineales bacterium
AAATATCACTGCAAGCGGTCTCCCTGTTCAGTATTGCTGAGCAGTGAATAGAAGCTGCCGACCATCTCCTTACCGATAGAGTCGTTGTCTCCCCCCCCTCTCTGTGGTATACTTACCAGCGGGGGCTGGCCCACCCTGGAGGCAAGGGAGGACCTGCGGGGCGGGCAAGGAGGCTGCGTGTGGTTGACCTGTTCTGGATCATCGAGCGAATCACCTGGATCGACCTGCTGGACATCCTGCTGGTCGCTGCCATCTTCTTCGTCATCCTCTACCTGGTGCGCGGAACCCGGGCCGTCCCTCTGTTGCGCGGCATCATCCTCCTGCTCATCCTACTGGCCCTGCTGGGGAGCGCCTTCCAGTTGCGGGCCTTCGGCTGGCTGGTGGAACGAGCCCTGCCCGCCCTTCTGGTGGCAGTCCCGGTCATCTTCCAACCCGAGCTGCGCCGGGCGCTGGAGCGACTGGGGCGCGCCGGCTCCCTCTTGAGCCGCCCCACCGGCCAACGCGCCGCCCTCGAGCGATCCCTCTCCTCCGTGACGGAAGCCTCCCGGGTCCTGGCCCAACGCCACACGGGGGCGCTGATCGTCCTGGAGCGGGAGACAGGGCTTCAGGAATATGTGGAAACCGGCGTCCTGCTGGACGCCGTGGTCTCCCCCGAACTCCTCATCGCCCTCTTCGATCCCCACATCGCCCTCCACGACGGGGCCGTCATCCTGCGCGGCGGACGGGTGCTGGCCGCCGCCTGCGTGCTCCCCCTCTCCACCGCCTTCCTGGACGACCGGAGACTGGGCCTGCGCCACCGGGCCGCCCTCGGCATCACCGAAGAGACCGACGCAGTAACGGTCGTGATCTCAGAGGAACGGGGCGCGATCTCCGTGGCGCACAACGGCCGCATCATCCGCGATCTCGACCCCGCACGGCTGGGGCGAATCCTGCGCGCCTTCCACCGATCGACCCTGGGACCCCGTTGGCCCCCCTGGCTGCAACGATGGCTGATCCGCCCTGAGAAAGCACGATGAAAAACGCTCTTCGCTGGCTGATCGGCAATCTGGGATTGATCCTGCTCTCCTTCATCCTGGCCGCGCTGGTCTGGATCGCCGCCGTGGAGCAGGGAAACCCCACTCTAGAGGACCGATACCCCTCCCGCATCCCGGTGACCCTCTCCAATCCCCCCGAGGAGATGATCCCCTATGGAGAGACGGACGTTCAGGTCGACGTCACCCTCCGGGCCCCCCAGTCCGTCTGGGAGGCCCTGGAGCGGGAGGACATCCACGCGATGGTGGACCTGAGCGGGCTCGGTCCCGGGGAGCACCGGCTGCCCGTCCAGGTACAGGTGGACCGGAGGCCGGCGATGGTGCTGGAGGTGGAGCCGGAGGCGATCACCATCCGGCTGGAGCCCTTGATGGAGGCCGCCGTCCCGGTCACGGTGCCCATCCGGGGAGACGCCGCGCTGGGATACATGCCCCGGTCGCCAGTGGTCAGCCCCCTCACCGTGACGGTCAGCGGCCCCGCCTCCCTGGTCGCCCAGGTGGTGAGAGCGGTAGCTGAGGTGTCGGTGGAGGGGGCGCGGGCGGACATCGAGGGAGAGTTCGCCCTGGAACCTCGTGACGCCGAAGGACGGACCGTCCCCCACATCACCCTCTCCCCCGCCCAGGTCATCGTCCACGTGCCGGTCGAGCAGTTGAGCGGCTTCCGCGACCTGGCCGTGACGGCGCTTCTGGAGGGCCAAGTCGCCTCCGGCTACTTCATCTCCAGCGTCAAGGTGGAACCTCCGGTGGTCACGGTGTACGGGAGACCCGACGCCATCGCCCAGATCCCCGGCTACCTGGAGACCCTTCCCCTCAACCTGGACCAGGCTCAAGAGAACGTGGAGGTACAACTGCCGGTGGCGGTCCCCGAAGGGGTCTCGGTGCTCCCCTCGGTCGTCACGGTGCGGGTCGCCGTTGAGGCGCTGGAGGGAAGCCTGACCATCCAGCGGCCCGTGGAGATACAGGGGCTCGCCCCCTCCCCCGAGATCACCGCCACCGTCGCGCCGACGATGGTGGAGGTCATCCTCAGCGGCCCCGTGCCGGTGCTGGAACAACTGCGAGAGGAGGACGTGCGGGTGATCGTCGACCTGTTCGGGCTGAGCCCTGGAAGCCACTCAGTCGAGCCCCAGGTGGCGGGGCTTCCGATGGGGGTAACCGCCCAATCGATCCTGCCGGCCACCGTACAGGTGGAGATTTCCTCCGAGATCACCCCTACGCCAGAGAGGTAACCGATGAGTCAACCGATCGTCGCCCTGGTGGGACGCCCCAACGTGGGCAAGTCCACCCTCTTCAACCGGCTGGTGGGCCGGCGGATCGCGGTGGTGGACGACCGGCCGGGGACCACCCGCGATCGGTTGCAGGCCCCCTGCGAGTGGAGCGGGGTCACCTTCACGGTGGTGGACACCGGCGGCATCGAGGTGCTGCCGGAGAAGGTAGCGGCGGGGATCCGGCCCGGCCCGGAGCGGCCGCTGGCGGAGGATTCCTCCGCCTTCATCCCCCTCATCCGCGCCCAGGCGGAGCTGGCCATTGCCGAGGCGGATGTAGTCATCTTCCTGACCGACGCCATCACCGGACTGACCCCCGCCGACAAGGAGGTAGCGGACATCCTCCGCCGCTCGCAGAAACCGGTCTTCCTGGCCCCCAACAAGGCGGAGAGCCCCCGCGTGCGGGAGGCGGCGGTGGAGTTCTACGAGCTGGGGCTGGGGGAGATCCATCCGATCTCCGCGCTACACGGCCAGGGGGTCGCCGACCTCCTGGACCGGGTGGTGGAGGCGCTGCCCTCGTGGGAGGTGGAGCCGGAGGATGAGTCGGTGAAGATCGCCATCGTCGGCCGGCCCAACGTGGGAAAGTCCTCCCTCCTCAACCGGCTACTGGGGGAGGAGCGGGCCATCGTCAGCCCGGTGCCCGGCACCACGCGGGACGCCATCGACACCCGGATGGAGTGGGACGGAACCCCCGTCACCCTCATCGACACCGCCGGCATCCGCCGGCGGGGGAAGGTCCAGCCGGGCGTAGAGCGGTACTCGGTGCTGCGGGCGCTGCGGGCCATCCAGCGGGCCGACGTGGCCCTCCTGATGGTGGACGCCACTGAGGGGGTCACCGCCCAGGACGCCCACGTGGCCTCGTTCATCCTGGACGAGTGGTGCGGGGTGGTGGTACTGGTCAACAAGTGGGACGCGATCGAGAAGGACACCTACACAATGCTGGAGTACACCCAGCACGTCCGGCAGACACTGAAGTTCCTGGACTACGTGCCGGTGCTCTTTATCTCAGCGTTGACCGGCCAGCGGGTGAACCGGGTCATCCCGGAGGCCCTGGCGGTCCACCAGGCCCGCCACGATCGCATCCCCACCGGGGAACTGAACCGGCTGATCCGGGAGGCGGCGGCGCGGCACGCCCCCCCCAGCAAGCGGGGGAAGCGACTGAAGATCTACTACGTCAGCCAGCCGGGGGTCGCCCCGCCCACCTTCGTCTTCCACGTCAACGACCCACAACTGGTGCACTTCTCCTACGAACGATACCTGGAGAACCGCATCCGGGAGGCTCACCCCTTCACCGGCACGCCGCTCCGGCTGATCTTCCGACCACGCCGGAAAAACGATAGATGACAATAGACCCCGGACCCTACCCCAACGCCTCCGTCAGCGACCGGATGTCGTAGAAGGGGCCTTCGGAGGCCAGGACCCGCCGCACTTCCAGCCACATCAGCGGCACGCGCCGCTCCTCCTCCCCCTCCCGCACCAGCATGTAGCCCTGCTCCCGCTCCCGGAAGGTGTGGTGAGACTGCACCTCCTCCCGGAAGCGGGCCGCCAGCCCTTCCGCCAGCGGATCGGCCCGCTCCGCAGCGGTGATGACCACGAACCGCCCGCCACCGCTGGCCCCGATGAAATCGTCGGGGCCTCCCCACCGATCGCCTCCCTCGATCAACACCCGCGCGGTGGAGCGGAGAACCTCCTGTGCTGCCAGGAAGCCGTGGATCTCCTGGAACGGAGCCAGATGCCGGACCGTCAGCCCGAGGAGCGCCCAGCCCTCCTCCCCCCCCACCAGGTCCCGCAGGCGGTCCTGGATCAGCCGCCGACCGGGCAACCCCGTCACCGGGTCGGTCAGGTTGTCGGCGGCGGCCCGACGCAATGCGTTTCGCACCCGCAGCGTCACCTCGTCGGGATCGAAGGGGATCGCGATGAAGTCATCGGCCCCCGTCTCCAGCCCCTTGATCCGGGACTCCCGGTCGGGGCCGCGGCCCAGGAGGATGATGTGAACGTGGCGGGTGCGGGTGGTGGCACGCAACTCCCGACAGAGGGAGAAGCCGTCGGTGTCGGAGAGATCCACGTCGATCAGCACCACCTGGGGGAAGGATTGCTGGCAGAGGGCCATCCCCTCCCCCCCCGTCGGGGCGACCTCCACCTGAAAACCGGCGGCCTCGAAAGGGCCGCGTAACAGATCGACGATCCGCTCATCCGATTCGACAAGGGCGACTTTTCCCTCAGCCATAGCCCAGCCCCTCTGTTTGTTGATCCCCCCTCGGGTCAACCGGTGTCCTCCTCCAGGGGCAGCCGGGGCTGCCGCCCGTCTGCCCCCTCAGCAGATCGGGGAAGCGGGCCTGCAGCCACGCGGAAGCCGATGCGATTGGACCGATAGGACCGGTGCGCCCGCTCGCGGGAGAAGGTGTGGGCATCGTTGGCGTAGAAGTTCCACGACCCACCCCGCAGGATCATCTCATCCTCGTCGTGGGGTGTAGCAGTCCACTCCCACACGTTCCCGGCGCAGTCGAACAGCCCGTAGGGGCTGGCGCCGTCTGGATAGGCCCCCACCGGCGTGGTGCCCCCCACCCCGCTCTCCCGCACGTTGGCCCGCGCCGGGTCGAACCCCTCCCCCCAGGGATAGGTGCGACCGTCCTCCCCCCGGGCGGCCTTCTCCCACTCCTCCTCCGTGGGCAGCCGCACCCCCGCCCAGGCGCAGTAGGCCACCGCGTCCTCCCAACTGACCAGAACCACGGGATGGTTGGCCTTGCCTTCGGGATACGTGCGCGCCTGGGGGTCCCAGTTGTAGGGCCGCGCCCACTCCTCGTCCAGGAAAGGGACGGGGTAATGGGGATTGGCGGCCAGAAAACGGGCGTATTGACCGTTGGTGACCGGGTAGCGAGCGATACGGAACGCCATCACCATCGCCGATTCCCTCTCCTCCCCCCTCAGGAACGCGCCGCCGGGGACCTCCACCATCTCATCGAAATCCCGCGGGTCGCCCAGGTGGCCCAGGGCAGCGGCGGCGGAAAGCCGCTCGGAGACGGTGGCGTCGGAGCCGGATTCCAACACCTGGGCGAGGGCGTCCACGTACCACTGGGCGGTCCCCTCCTCCCGGATCGCCTCCACGGCCGCCTGCAGCCGGGTCGGGTCGTTGCTCAGGAGGTCCACCCAGCGGAGAGCGGAGGTGTCGGCCATAGGCTCCAACCCCTCCGCGCCAGTGGTGCGGATCAGATAGATGTAGGCCCCGATCTGCTCCCGGCTCAGGTCGGCAAAGGCAGGGCCCACCCGGAGCATCCGTAGGAGCGGCTTGTGGCGCAGGTACTGCTCCAGAAGCGTCCTCGCCTCGGAGACCATCTCGGGCAGCGGCGGAATCGGGCGGCCCACCTCCGTCCCCTCCCGCGCCGCCATCTCCAGGTCCTGAATCAGGTTGGGGTACTCCTGCAGGTCCCGGTACAGCCGGTGGTACCGGGTCTGGATCACCACCATCTTAGCCAGCAACCCCGGCAGGACCGGCTCCATCGCCCCAGACTCCGCCCGTCGCTGGGCGAGGCTGGAGAGCAGATAGAAGATGTTCATCGCCCGCTTCACCATCCGGGGGTTGGGCTCCAGCCCCAGGGCGAACACCTCCCGGCAGGTGGGCTCCAGCCAGGGCGCATAGGCGGAGATGAAGGAGATGATCTGATCCTCCTCCAGCGGAGGGAGGTGGAACGGGAGCTGGACCAGCTTCTCCAGGTAACTGCGCCCGTGGAGGGGGGCTCCGTCCTCCCCGGCCTCCTGGGGTCCTCCATACTGCCTCTGGATCACCCGCTCGATGGCATCGTGGTCGGCGGCGATGACGAAGGCGCAGCCCGGAACGTCCAGGTAGAGCTTGATCGTCTCCAGCACCTCGACCGCCCGCTGGGGCATACACCGGTCCAGGTCGTCCACGAAGATCACCAGGAGGCCGTTGCGGGACCAGACGTATTCCCGGACCAGGTGGGCAAAGCCGCCGTGGAACTCCTCCAGGAGGGTGAGGCGGCGACGGTGGATCTCGATCCGTTCCCGGCGGAAGGCCTGGGCCAGCTCCTCCAGCGTCCCCAGATCTCCCCGCGCCAGTTGCGCCAGTTCCATCAGGGTGGTGGGGCCGGGGATGAAGGAGAGCCCCAACTTGAGGGCCGCCTTCCCCGCCGCCTGCCAGTCCACCTGGAGGGTCCCCACCTCGGTGCGCTCCACGTCGGCGTAGAGACGCATCCGCCAATCCTCGATCCGCCGGGCGTCGTCCTCGGATAGCTCCCCGCTCCGGAGCCCCTCCAGCACGTGGAGGAGGAGCGCTCGCCACAGGGCCGCCTCGTCCCGCTCGTACTGCCAGGCGTTGAACCAGACGGCCCGGGCCCGCCGGTGGGCGGTGGTGCGGCGACCCACCAGCCGCTCGACGATCAGCCGCATCAGACTGGTCTTGCCGCTGCCCCACGGGCCGAAGACGCCGACGGTGATGGGGGTATCGGAGGTGAGAATGACCTCGGCCAGGACATCGGCGTAATCGGCGAAGTTCAGCCGGTCCTCCTTCTCACCCCGGATCGGTTGGTCGGTCCAAAGATGCCGTGTCGTCTCCATCACGTCCTCTCCTCGTTCGCCCAGGGGAATTCTAGCCGGGAGGGCGGATTTGTCAAAAGCTCTACAGACTTGCCCTCCCCGCCACAACCGTGTATCCTTTAGGCGTGATTGTGGCTCGCCGGGCTCTCCCGATAACGGTGTTCCTGCTCGCGGCCTGCGTCCCCTTGCCAGTGACGCCGGAGGCGACGGTCCCTCCTCCCACC
>DQUX01000165.1 GCA_015662065.1 Anaerolineales bacterium
GACCTCCCGCGCCAGCAGGGCCTCCAGGGCCGCCTCCTGCTCCCCGTCCTCCCCCTCCAGCACGACCGTGGCTCCCAGGGCCAGCAGTGCCGCTACCCACAGGGGCGCGATCTTAGGCGCGGTCAGCGTCCGCCGCACCGTGGTCTCATTTCGGGCCTGCCAGGAAAGGGGACCGGTCAGGACCCGGCGAAGGAGAGGGGGGCAATCGGGGCGATCCAGCACCGCCTGCAGCGTTGCCTCCCCCTCCACGCTCCATACCTGTTCTCCCATCTCGTCATCCTCCCACTATGTAGTCCATTTCACCCCAGAGCACAGAGGACACAGCGCTTCTCATAAAGAACCTCGCGCTTGGCCTCTCCGCGCCCCCCGTGCCTCCGTGATTGACCCCCGCATCTCCGCGCCTCCCCATCCCTCCGTCTCCCCTACGGCCCCGGCTTGGCGGTGATCACCACCCAGTAGTAGACATAAGGGCTGGTGGGATCGTAGGCATAGCCTACTCCATACTCGATCTGCTCGGCGAAGAAGGGGTGCAGGCCAAGGAGGTGGGTGCGGTGGCCCTCGGAGTTCATCCAGGCATCCCACGCCGCCTCCGCCGTCGGGTAGCCGGCGGCGATGGACTCGATGTTGTTGGCATCGGGCTCGGTGTCGTAGTAGGTGGGCAGGACGTAGCCCGCCTGCCGCACCAGGTAGTTCGGGCCGTACCCGTCCGGGTTGACGTGGCCGAAGTAGCGCCGCCGGGCCATATCCTCCGCCCGCTCCCGGGCGACCTGGGCGAGAATGGGGTGGCAGGTGAGGGAGGACCGCTGCTGGTCCGGGTGCTCGATCATATAGCGGGCGATTTCCTCTTCCTCGGGATGCACCAGGCAGGGGAAGTTATGGGCGATCAGGGGGAGGTACGCCCGGGGGGTCATAGAGCCTCCCTGGGCCGCCACCTCGTTCCCAGGGATGAGGCCACCCGGCGACGCGAGCAGCAACCCCACCAGCGCCAGGATCCCTCCCAGGAGGGCGCCCCGTCTTCTCCAAACCGCGTGACGCACGGTCCACCTCCTGAAGCCGGGCAACGTCGAACACGACATAGGTTCAGTATAGCACACGCCTCCCTGCGTGCAAGGGCCGCGTTCCCTGGTGATTGCCCACATATGTTCGGGACTACCCAAGATGTGGTCACCCTAGGGCTTTTCACAGTTCTAACATAGGCAAGGTGACAGTCACCTTTTCGGCCCGGAAAGTGCACAAAAGATGGCGGGCTATGGCTCCTGGAGCGTCTTGCTCACCGGCAGAGCGGAGGTGACTGTCAATTCTTTGAAAAGCCCTGTGGCACCCAGCCCCAACTTGACGACGGGCGTGCCCCGTGCTACAATACCATCTGTCGAGACCGCCTCAGGTGCGCAATGCCCGCGAGGCACTTTTTATTGCGTTCTACGTGATGAATATCAGACCCAGTTCCCGGTTCGGGCAAGGCCGCAGCCCGTTGCTGATCGTGGGATGGCTCCTGTTGGTGGCATTGGGGGCCTGGCTCGTCTGGTTCGGCTCCGGCTGGCCGGAGGGGCAGCAACCCCCCACCGAACCCTCCGACGTGCTGCCGCTCACCCCGCTGATGGCGACGGTCACGGCGACCCTCCCTTCGCCGGCTCCCATCCCCCCCCCCCAGGCCCCCACCGCCACGCCCCTGCCGACGGACACGCCCGTCCCCACGCC
>DQUX01000068.1 GCA_015662065.1 Anaerolineales bacterium
ATTCCAAAGGCCAGCAGGATCAGGCCGCCGAAGCCCAGCGCTAGGATCAGGGAGAGGATGGGCACCAGGACGGCGGCCCGGCGGGAGCGGGTCAGCCGTTTTTCGAAGACGATGGTCATGATCTCTTCCTCACACCGATGCGAGGGCGGTCTCCGTCCCTCGCTGGCCGGCCATCATCAGCCCGATCTCCTCGGGGCCGGCCTCGTCGGCCGACACAACGCCCATAATCCGTCCCTCGAAGAGGACGGCGATGCGGTCGGAGAGCTCGAAGAGCTCATCCAGGTCCTCGGAGATGAGCAGGATGGCCGCCCCTTGGTCCCGCTGCTCCAACAGCGTGCGCCGCACCGACTCGGTGGCCCCCACATCCAGCCCCCGGGTGGGGTGGACGGCGATGAGCAGGCCCCGACTGGCGGTGATCTCCCGGGCCAGCACCACCCGCTGCTGGTTGCCGCCCGAAAGGAGGCGGGCCGGCGTCTCGGCGGTGGGGGTGGCGATGCGGAAGGTCTCGATCAGCCGCCGGGCGAAGCGGAGAAGGGCACGCCGGTCCAGGATCGGCCCCCGGGCCAGCGGTGGGCGACGGTAGGCTTTCAAGGCCAGGTTGTCGGAGACGGGGAGGTTGGGCACCAGCCCCACCCCCGTCCGGTCGCCGGGGATGTGGCTGACCCCCGCCTCAATGGCCTGGCGGGGAGAGCAGTTCGTGGTGTCCCGCCCGTAGACGCGGACGCGACCACCCGTAGCCGCGCGCAGGCCGGTGATGACCTCCGCCAGCTCCCGCTGCCCGTTGCCGGCGACGCCGGCGATGCCCAGGATCTCCCCAGCGCAGATGGTGAGGGAGATGGACCGGAGGGCGGGCAACCCCTTGTCGTTCAGCGCTTCCAGGTCCACCACCTCCAGAGCGACCTCGCCGGGTTGGCAGGTGCGCTTGTCCAGGCGGAAAAGGACCTCCCGGCCGACCATCAGACGGGCCAGTTCCTCCTTGGTGGTCTCCCCGGTGGGCAGGGTGGAGACGACCCGCCCGGCCCGCAACACGGTCACCCGGTCGGCGAAGGCCATCACCTCGTCCAGCTTGTGGGTGATGAAGATGATGGCCTTTCCCTCGTCGGCCATCTGGCGGAGGATCGTCGCCAATTCCGCCGACTCCTGGGGCGTCAGCACCGCCGTCGGCTCGTCCAGGATCAGCACCTCGGCGCCCCGGTAGCTGGTAGCGAAGACGATCTGGGCCCCCTGCTGGACCACATCGCGGATGGCCTTCTCCGCGTCCGGCCCCTCGGGCACGTCCATGACGACGGTGACCTCCACCTGATCGCCGAATTCCTCCTCGAGCATCTGCCGCCCTCGGTCGTGCTCGTAGGTCCAGCCCAGGTCGCCGGGCTGGCCGATGTAAATGAAAGCGACCTTGGTCTTCTCCGTCGGTTCCGGCGTGGCCGGGGCGCAGGCGGTCAGCACCAGGCCGACCACTACCAGCTTGGTGACCGGATTGACCGACACCACCAGACAGCTTGGGCGCAGGCGGTCAGCACCAGGCCGACCACTACCAGCAAGGCCAGAAGCGACCAGATCCGCTTATTCATCTTATCTCCTCCTTAGGTTTTGTGGGTCCTGATGGTTCCTTTA
>DQUX01000364.1 GCA_015662065.1 Anaerolineales bacterium
CCGCCTGCTCCCCCCCGCCATCGTAGTCGCCACCCCCACCCCGTTGCCGGAGTCGGTGTTCGCCGACGCCACCGCCGAGGAGCGCCTCCTCATCAACCTCTACGACCGAACCAATCCCGGCGTGGTCAACATCGAGGTGGCCATCGGCACTGGTGAGGAGGTGAACATCGTCAACGGGTCGGGCTTCATCATCGACACCGAGGGACACATCGTCACCAACAACCACGTCGTGGAACGGGCCGACACTATCTGGGTCACCTTCAGCGACGGGAGCGTCCGGCAGGCCGGGGTGCTGGGAGCCGATCCCGACTCCGACCTGGCCGTGCTGGTGGTGGACTTGCCGCCCCCCGGCGCGGTCCCGCTGGAGCTGGGGGATTCAGACGGGCTGGAGGTCGGCCAGCGGGTCATCGCCATCGGAAACCCCTTCGGCCTGGAAGGGACCATGACGGTGGGGGTCATCAGCGGGCTGGGGCGGCTGCTTCGTCCCCCCATCACCAACAGTGGCGGCTACTTCCGCAACCCGGAGATCATCCAGACCGACACCCCGATCAACCCGGGCAACTCTGGCGGCCCCCTTCTGGACCTGCGGGGGCGGGTAGTGGGGGTCAACACCGCCATCCGAACCACCCTGGGCGTCAACACGGCGGTCGGCTTCGCCGTACCGGTCAACACCGTCAAGCAGGTCATCCCCCACCTGATCGAAGAAGGGGAATACCGGTATCCCTACCTGGGCATCGGTACCGACGACCGGTTCGCCCTGGCGCAACTGGCCCTGGCTCTAGACCTGCCCACCACCCGAGGGGTGCTGGTGGCGTCGGTGGTGCCGGGTTCACCTGCCCACCGGGCCGGCATCCTCGGCGGCGACCGCGCGGTCACGGTGATGGGCCGAAGCGACGTGAGGATCGGCGGGGACATCATCGTCGCCATAGACGACTATGAGGTGAAGGACTTCCCCGACCTGATCGCCTACCTCGTTCGGGAGACGGAGGTGGGACAGGTGGTGACGCTGACGGTCCTGCGGAATGGGGAGGAGCTGAAGATACCTGTCGAACTGGGGGAGCGACCTTGATGATACTCGGTATTTGAGAAAACTCGCTCTAGGCGGGCCTGTGACCCGCCGATCTGACCGGTCGCAGACCGGTCAGGAGCTAGAGCCCAAGTCGGGGGTCACAGACCCCCTCAGAGCATAATGGGACATAGAACAGAAAGGACTAGGCGATGATCGACGAAAGGGAACTGCGGAGGCTGACGAAGTTTCAGAGCGACACGCCCATCTTGAGCCTCTATCTGAATGTGGACCCAACAGAGCGCACCAGCGAGGAATACCTGCTCTCCCTGCGCCACATGCTGGAGGAGGTGGAGGGACAGGCAGCCCCGGCCGACATCAGTGCCGTCCAACGGTACTTCGAGCATGAGTACGACTGGTCGGGGCGAGGGGTGGTCGTCTTCTCCTGCGCCGCCGCCGATTTCTGGCGCGCCTACCCTCTGGCCGTTCCCGTCACCTCAGGGATCACTATCGCCCGACGCCCCTACCTCTCACCGCTGGCGGCATTGATGGATGCCTACGGGCGGTACCTCGTGGTGCTAGTGGACCGCCGGTCCGCCCGGTTCTTCTTGTTCCAACTGGGAGAACTGATCCGGCAGGAGACTTTCGAAGGGAAGGAGGTGCGGAAGTTGAAGAAGGGCCGCGGCTCCTCCGGCGGCCCCGGGCGACGGGGGGGGGCACCTATCTCCAGCCGCCGTGAGGAGGAGGTGGCCATGCGAAACCTGCGGGCCGCAGCCAAGGCCACCCTCCGCTTCCTCCGTCGCCACAGGCCACAACGACTGATCCTGGCCGGCACAGAGCCCACCGTCGCTCAGTTCCGCGATCTGCTGCCTAAGGCCACGCAGGAGAGGGTGATCGGCACCCTGGGGATCGGCCCCGGGGCGACCGAGCCGGAGATCAAGGCCCGCTCCCTCGAGGTCCTCCAGCAGGTGGAGGAGGAGCGAAAAGCGGCCATCGTGGAGGCCGTTTTCACGGCGGCGGCTAAAGGGCGCGAGGGGATCGTAGGGCTGGACGAGACCCTCAGCGCTGCCCACGAGGGCCGCATTCGCACACTGGTCATCGACCGACACTACCACGCCCCCGGCTACCGCTGTGACCACTGCGGTTACCTCACCACCCAGAAGCCGACCACCTGCCCCTTCTGCGGCGGCACCTTTGTCGAGATCCCCGACGCGGCGGAGGCGGTGGTCACTAAGGTGATCGAGGAGGGGGGAGAGATCGAGGTGGTGGACGGCCACCCGAAGCTGGAGCAGGCCGGGGTTGGGGCGCTGTTGCGATACTAACCGCCCCACGGGGGATAGGCGACCAAGCCCCTGCCGGGCCGCGCGGCCCGGCAGGGGCTCCTGCTACCTATCACAATGCGCGTCGCGGACCAACCAGTGGCCCATAGGGGATTCGAACCCCTGTTTCCGGCTTGAGAGGCCGGCGTCCTAGTCCTCTAGACGAATGGGCCAAGCGGCGGTATTTTACCAGCCTCCCCCCTTTTTGTCAAACCTCGCGCAAGGTGTTATACTGCTGCACACTCCCAACCCACCGCGTCAGATCAGAGATTGGACAGATGCGACAGATCGAGGTCAAGACGGAAGCACATCAAGAGCTCCACGACATCACCCCCCAGGTCCAGGCCGCAGTGGAGGCCAGCGGGATCGCTGAGGGGGTCTGCTACCTCTTCTGCCCCCACACCACCGCCGGGTTGACCCTCAACGAGAACTGGGACCCCAGCGTTCGGCACGATCTGGGCCTGGTCTTCGACAACCTGGTTCCCCACCGGCCCGACTTCCGCCACCGCGAGGGAAACTCCCCCGCCCATGCCAAGACCAGCCTGGTCGGCAGCAGCCTGACCCTCTTCGTCAGCGGCGGGCGGCTGGTGCTGGGCTCCTGGCAGGGGGTCTTCCTGGCCGAGTTCGATGGCCCCCGTCGGCGGCGGGTGCTGGTCAAGGTGATGGCGGGGTAGCGCGAAGGTCTGTCCTGCGCTCCCGTGCGGCTACAAGGTGGCTTGCCCGATGGTCATTCCCTTCGACAGACTGGAGCGGTTGCTCCTGCGCGTCCAGCGGCCCGGCCGGTACATCGGCGGAGAGGTGAACGCGGTCCGCAAGGACTGGGACCGCACCCCCGTCCGCGTCTGCCTGGCCTTCCCCGACGTCTACGACCTGGGGATGTCTAACCTGGGCCTCCAGGTCCTCTACGACATCCTCAACCGAATGGAAGGGGTGTTGGCGGAGCGGGCCTACGCCCCCTGGCCCGATATGGCGGCGGCCCTGCGAGAGACAGGGATCCCCCTCTACAGCCTGGAGACCTTCCATCCCCTCTCCGAGTTCGACATCCTGGGCTTCAGCCTCCCCTACGAGGTCCTCTACACCAACCTGTTGGAGATGCTGGACCTGGCGGGGCTGCCGCTACTGAGCGCGGAGCGGGACGAGACCCATCCGCTGGTCATCGCCGGGGGGCATGCCACCTTCAACCCGGAGCCAGTGGCCGATTTCGTAGATGCGTTCGTCATCGGCGACGGGGAGGAGGCGGTGGTGGACGTGGTGCGGGCCTACCGGCGCACCCGCGATGGGAGCCGGGAGGAGCAACTGACCGGTCTGGCCCAGGTTCCGGGGGTCTACGTACCCCGCTTCTACGACGTCGCCTACCATCCGGATGGGACGGTGGCGCGGGTGACTCCCAACCGACCCGAGGCCCCCCACCCCATCCTGCGGCGGATCGTCCCGGTGCTTCCCCCACCCCCCACCCGCCAACTGGTCCCCAACACCTCCGTGGCCCACGACCGGGGGGTGATCGAGATCCAGCGGGGCTGCACCCGGGGCTGCCGCTTCTGCCACGCCGGGATGGTCACCCGGCCGGTGCGAGAGCGGCCCCTGGAGGAGATTCTGGAGGCAGTGGACGGGATCCTGGCCCAGACCGGCTATGGGGAGATCGCCCTGCTCTCTCTCTCCTCCGCCGACTACTCCCGCATCGGCGAGCTGGTAGAGACGCTGGCAGAGCGGTACGCCGGTCTCCACCTCTCCATCTCCCTCCCCAGCCTCCGCATCGAGTCCTTCTCCGTGGACCTGGCCGAGGGGATCAGCCGGGGGCGACGGACCGGCTTCACCTTCGCCCCCGAGGCCGGCACCGAGCGGCTGCGGTCTGTCATCAACAAGCCGATCCCCACCGGACAGGTGCTGGAGGTGGCCCGGGAGGTCTTCGCCCGGGGTTGGCGGACAGTGAAGCTGTACTTTATGATCGGCCTGCCGGGGGAGACGGAGGCGGACGTGGCGGCCATCGCCGAGCTGGCCCGGGGGGTGCGGGCGGAGGGGCGGAAGATCCACGGGCGACGGGCTCAGGTCAACGTGAGCGTCAGCACCTTCGTCCCCAAGCCCCACACCCCCTTCCAATGGGCACCCCTGGCCTCCCTGGAGGATATCCTGGCCAGGCAACAGGCTCTGCGGAAGAGCCTGCGGGGCGGCGGGCTGAAAGTCAGTTGGAACGAACCCCAAATGACCCTTCTGGAGGCAACCCTCTCCCGAGGGGACCGGCGACTGGGCGCGGTGGTCCGTCGGGCCTGGCAACAGGGAGCCCGCTTCGACGGCTGGGACGACTGGTTCGACCAGGGCGCTTGGTCGGCCGGGTTCGCCCAGGAAGGGTTGGACCCCGCCTTCTACACCCATCGGGCGCGGGGACGGGAGGAGATCCTGCCGTGGGACCACATCGCCACGGGGGTACGCAAACCGTACCTCTGGCGGGAGTGGGAGTTGAGCCGGCAGGTTCAATCTCGGCCCGACTGCCGGAGCCAGTGCTATGGATGCGGTATCCTCGCCGCCTTCGGCGAGCTGTGGACGCCAGCGTGGGGCTGCCCGCAGAGGGACACATAGATGGGATGACGGGGTGTCTCCGCGTCCCCGCGTTTCCACAGGGAGGGGGTATGAAACAACGGCTACGGATCACCTACAGTGTGAACGGCCCCCTGCGCTACGCCTCCCACCTGGAGCGGACGCGGGTCTGGATGCGGGCGGCGCGGCGGGCCGGGCTCCCGCTATCCTACTCCGGAGGCTTCAACCCCCGCCCCCGCATCCAGGTCGCCGCCGCCCTGCCGGTGGGATTCGCCGCCGACGAGGAGATACTGGACCTGTGGATGGCCCGGCCGGTGGGTCCCACCGAGGCGCGGGCGGCGCTGGCAGAAACCTTGCCGGAGGGGCTGACGATCCTCCGGCTGGAGGAGATCGACCCCGCCGCCCCCTCCCTCCCAACCCGCGTGCGGGCAGCGGAGTACACCGCGACCGTGGAAACGACGGTGGCAACGCAGGAGGTCCGCCGCCGGGTGGAGGCGCTGCTGGGGGCGGAGAGCCTGCCCCGTCAGCGGCGGGGCCGAACCTACGACCTGCGCCCCCTCGTAGAGGGGCTCTGGGTGGAGGCGGAGCGACCGGGGGAGGTCGTCCTGGGGATGGTGCTGACGGCCCGGGAGGGAGCCACCGGCCGTCCGGAGGAGGTGCTGGACGCGCTGGGGCTGGGAGAGGATTTCTTCCGTGTCCGGCGGCGGCGGCTCCTGTTGGAACCGGCCGCGAAAGGTTGACAAATCACAGGTTCCCGTTATAATATCCTCGTGGCCGGGCCACTAGGCGCGGCCTGTATCGCGCTTTCGGGAGGCTACATCGTGTACGCGGTGATTCGATCAGGCGGACGACAATACCGGGTTCAGGCGGGCGATCGGCTCCTGGTGGAGAAACTGCCCGTCGAGGCCGGGCAACAAATCACACTGGACGAAGTCCTGCTGGTGGCCGGCGAAAAGGAGACCAAGATCGGCACCCCGCTGGTGGAAGGGGCCAAGATCGTGGCGACGGTCCTGGGCCAGGAGAAGGGGCCGAAGATCCGTATCTTCAAGTATCGCCCCAAGCAACGATACCGGCGGCGAGCGGGCCATCGGCAGACCTACACCCGCCTACGGGTGGATGAGATCGTAGTGTAGCAGGAGGTTGGGAGATGGCGCACAAGAAGGGTGGTGGCAGCAGCCGCAACGGGCGGGACAGCCGCAGCAAACGCCTGGGGGTGAAGAAGTATGGCGGCGAGCAGGTGCGTGCCGGCAACATCATCGTCCGTCAGCGGGGGATGCGCATCAAGCCGGGCACCAACGTGGGGATGGGGAAAGACTACACGCTCTTTGCACTGACCGACGGGTACGTCCGCTTCGAGCCGATCCGCGGAGGGCGAAAGCGAGCGAGCATCTACCCGGAGCGGAGGTAACCGACCGTGAAGAAAGAGATCCACCCCGAGTACTATCCGGAAGCCCAGGTCGTCTGCGCCTGTGGCAACTCCTGGACGGTCGGCGCTACGGTCCCTATGATCCGCACCGACGTCTGCTCCAACTGCCATCCCTTCTTCACCGGTGAGCAGCGGATCGTGGACACGGAAGGACAGGTCGATCGGTTCCTGAGCCGGCTGAGGCGACGGGACGAGATGCTGGCGGAGGAGAGGGCCCGCAGGGAGGCGGAACGCTCGCCAGACCTGCCCATCGCCGTCCTGGAGCTGGGCGGGCGGGCAGAGACGGTCCTGAAGGAGGCCGGCATCGAGACCATCGGCGACGCCCTGGAGAAGCTGGCCGAGGGAGATGAGACCCTCACCGATCTGCGCGGGTTCGGCCTCAAGTCGCTGGCGACGTTAAAGAAGCGGCTTCGCGCCCGAGGCTTCGTCCTGCCGGGTGACGAGATCCCCGAGGAGGAGCCGGGCGAGGAAGCCAACGAGTAGGGAGACCCAGCGATCCCTCGGGGGCAGGTGACTTCCATCATCTGCCCCCGATTGTGTTGGAGTAGGAGGAGCGGTGTACGGAAAACCCAGTAGCGGCTGGATCGAGGTGATCTGCGGCAGTATGTTCTCGGGCAAGACGGAGGAACTCATCCGTCGGGTGCGCCGCGCCCGGATCGCCTGCCAGAAGGTCCAGGTCTTCAAGCACAGTCTGGACGCCCGATACGCGGAACGAGAGGTGGCCTCCCACAACGGGATGCAGTGGGAAGCGATACCGGTAGAGAGCACGGCCCAACTGCAGGAGATGCTCGCCTCCGAAACGACCGTCGTCGCCATAGACGAAGGGCAGTTCTTCGACGACGGGCTGGTGGAGCTGTGCGAGGAGCTGGCCGAGAGGGGGAGGCGGGTGATCGTCGCCGGGCTGGATATGGACTTCCGCAGGGAGCCCTTCGGGCCGATGCCCAACCTGATGGCCGTGGCGGAGCGGGTGGATAAGCTGCAGGCCATCTGTGTGGTCTGCGGGGGGCCCGCCAGCCACACTCAGCGGCTCATCAACGGCCGCCCGGCAGCCTACGACGATCCGGTGATCCTGATCGGCGCAGAAGAGGTGTACGAGGCGCGATGCCGGGGATGTCATAAGGTGGGAAGGGCCGATGGCGAATGAGCGAGTGACAAGGGAGATCCCGATCCCTGGCTCGGTGGAGCGGTCGTTGCTGGACGAGGAGACGATCCGGCGGCGGGTGGAGGAACTGGCCGCCCAGATCAGCGCCGACTACGCCGACAGGGAGAGTCTGTTGCTGGTGGGAGTGTTGAAAGGGGCCTTCATCTTTCTGGCCGACCTGGCCCGCCGGCTCACGATACCCCACCACGTGGATTTCATCGCCCTCTCCAGCTACAACCGGGGAATGGTCAGCACCGGCGCGGTCCGGCTCATTATGGATACCCGGGCTCCGGTGACGGGACGGCACATCTTGATTGTCGAGGATATCGTGGACACCGGCCACACCCTCAAGTACCTGATGGACACCTTCCACGCCCGCCAGCCCGCCTCCCTCCGCACCTGCGTCCTGCTGAGCAAGCCGGAACAGCGCGAGATCGAGGTCCCCATCGACTATCTGGGCTTCGAGATCCCCAACGTCTGGGTCGTGGGCTACGGGCTGGACTTCGCCGACCGGTACCGGACGCTGCCCTATATCGCCGTGCTGAAGCGAGAGGCATACGAGTAATCGACAGGACCTGCGCAGTTTCACCTACTCTCACCACGGAGGCACGAAGGACACGGAGAAACACCGCTGGCGTGGTCGCCCCCCAGGAGGACAGGATGGGCCTGCGAGATGATGTGGCAAAGGTGCTGATCCCGGAGAAAGCGCTACAGGCGCGGGTGGCGGAGCTGGCGCGGGAGATCAACGCCATCTACACTGACGAGGACCGCCCTCTCCTGGTCTGTGTCCTTAAAGGGGCCTTCATGTTCCTGGCCGACCTGACCCGCTACCTGGAGATCCGGCATGAGATAGACTTTATGGAGATCTCCTCCTACGGGAAGGGGACGGTGAGCAGCGGAGTGGTGCGGATCCTGCTGGACCTGGCGCAGAGTATCGAGGGGCGGCACGTCCTGATCGTGGAGGACATCATTGATTCGGGCCGGACGCTGGATTACATCACCCGCAACCTGCACACGCGACAGCCAGCCAGCCTGCGGGTATGCACGCTGCTGAGCAAGCCCGCCCGCCGGGAGATCGACATCCCGGTAGACCTCGTGGGCTTCGATATCCCGGATGAGTTCGTGGTGGGCTACGGGCTGGACTTCGCCGAGGAGTACCGGAACCTGCCCTTCATCGGGGTACTGAAGGAAGAAGCGTATCAGAGCAGCGAGGGACAGGTCTGAGACCTGCCCCTATAGGAACCGCCCGCGCGCCGTCGGCGCTCCTCACGAGCCCGCCGATTCCGATGGTCCTAGCGATGGGGCGGCCACCACTTTCGTCGTCTTCGCCACCTCCCAGACCGCGTGCTTGCGTTTCCACACCCGATAGTCCATCACCCCCAACAGCCGTCCCCAGACCTCCAGACCGATGACCGCAGGCCCCCAGAGGAAATACCGCCAGTCCCGCCGTATCCCCGGCGCGGTCAGCAGGAGCCACAGGATATGCCGCCCCTTCATCGTCGATACCCGGTAGCCGAGGGTATCCCGCACGTAGACGTGGCCGGCATAGATCCGCCTCCGCTGCCGCAGGAAGTCCTCCACCGTCTCCGGCCCCCGGTTGTAGACCACGGCCTCGGGGACGTACCGGAGCCGCAGCCCCTGCCCGCGGATCAGCGGCTCGATACTGGCCTCGTCCACCGCCGAGTCTCGGGGGATCTGCCGGAAGAAATTGCGGAAAGCGATCAACTCTCCCATCTTCGGCCGCCGCAGCGAGATCTGGTGGTGGAGCTGCCAGAGGAGATGGATCATATAGCCGGTGAAGGTGTGGGGATCGTTGGTCGGGACTGGCCGCCCCCCCGTCATCCCGACCTCAGGGTCATGGAACGGGGCAACAAGGTGTTCGATGGCCTCCGGGGCGGGGATCGTGTCGGCGTTGGCCAACACGATGACCTCCTGTCGGGTATTCCGAAGCAGGGTGTTGACGGCCGACGACTTCCCCTGCCGCTGCTTCTGACTGATCAGGCGAACGCGCGCGTCCCGCCGGCAGAACTGGCGGACGATCCCCTCAGTGCGGTCGACGCAGCCGCTGGCGACAACGATGATCTCAGCGATCTGCACGTGCGTGAGCCGCTGCTGACAGAGGGCCTTCAGCATCTTGCCGATATTGGCCTCCTCGTTGTAGGCCATCACGGCGACGCAGCAACTGATCCTCTTCATAACAGCGCCTTTCCTGTGGGCCGAGGCCGTCCGGTCATCGGCCCGCACCCCACGACCCCACACCCCAAAGCCAACCCCTACGGAGCAGGCCAGGTCCTGGTCACAAACGGCAGATAGACACGAACCACCATGCTGACCTGGACCTCACCGCTGGCCCCACCGGACAGCGCCTGGACGGTGGCCCTCCCCGGTTCCGAGGCGGCGGTCAGCGTCGTCGCCGCAAGACCGTTTTGGGTATTCACCACGCCCGGGTTCACCGTGCCCAGATCGGTGGAGAAGGTGACCGGGGTGCCGTCCTGCACCAGGTTCCCGTACACATCGGTCATCCGGGCCGTGATCGTGGAGGTGGCGACCCCATCGGCGTCGATGCGGTCTGGGTTGGCCGTCACCGTCACCGTGAACGGAGGGCCAGCCAAGACGGTCAACGTAGCGGTATCCTCGTATGTGCCGTAAGCGCCAGTGACCGTCCAGGTGCCCGCCACCTCGGACGTGTAGACGTTTCCGGCCCACACGCCCCCCGCACCAGACGGGGTCGTGAACACCGTCGAAGCCGTCACGTCGCCCAGGCTGTTGTTGTAGGCATCGAAGGCCTCGGCGGTATAGCGCTGAGCCTCCCCGGCAGTGACGGTGGCGGAGGCTGGCGAGATGACAATGTGATCCAGCCCGCCCACCGACACCGTCAGCGTCGCCGTGTCGCTCTCGCCACCGAAGGTGCCGGTGACGGTCCATGTGCCGGCGACCTCCGTGGTGTAGATATTGACGGCCCAGGTGCCGCCGGCGCCAGCCTCGGTGGTGTAGACACCGCTGGCGGTGACGTCCCAGGCATTGTCGTCGGCGTCGTAGGCAGTGAGGGTATAGGCGATGGAGTCCCCTGCCGTCCGGGAGGCCGAGGCTGGCGTCAGCTCCACGCGGTCTACTGCCCCCAGCAACACCGTGATCGTCCCCGTGGCGTCAGTGTGGCCTGCGCCATCGTCCGCCGTGATCGTGCCGCTGGTCCCCGCCGTTGCGGGAGCGAAGGTGTAGCTGGTGCCACTGCCCGTGACGTTGTCCAGGCTGCCCGTCTC
>DQUX01000067.1 GCA_015662065.1 Anaerolineales bacterium
CGGCCTTCGGCGCGGGCCGGGGCGGGGGTGGCGGCGGGGCCGGCTTCGCTCTGAGCCGCTCCGCCACTTCCTCCGCCAGGAGATCGAGTAACAGGTCCAAACGAGAGCGTTCTGATTTACTCATCGGTCTACCTCACTACGAAGAAACCCAGGAACTCGCCGATGCTGGCGAAGATGTTGGCGTAGAAGTTGCCGCCCAGTTGGCGGAAGAGTTCGAAGGGGAGTCCTGGCGCACCAACGAAGGGACGCAGGGTCCAGGCCATCTGGCTGCCGACGAAGGCATAGAGGAGGATCCACAGCCGGACCACGTTCCGCCGTGCCCGTGCCCCCTCCTTCCCGGCGTAGGAGACAATCCGCATTCCCTGGCTCAGGAAGAGCACGCCTACGATTCCGGAGATGGTGAACACACCGACGTTGAGCAGCTTGAAGAACTGGTAGTGATTCGTCGTGAGCAGGAAGAACAGGACGACGGGTGCGAAGCTGAGCAACAGTACGGCGGTGACGGTGATGGCTGCCAGCATCAGGGCGACGTTTTGGCTCAGGCTCTGGTTAGAGCCGAAGATGAGGTTGAAGAAGTAAAGGGTGGGGGCGCAGACGATGAGGGTAGCGAGGAACAGGAGGGGAAGCTTGACGGCGGAACTCAGGGCCTGCCAGAGGCTGTGGCTGGAGCCCATCACCGCGCCGTAGAGGGCAAAGAAGGCAACGCTGGAGATGAGCATCGCGCGCATCTTCTCTGCCAGGCCACTGCCCTCGCGGATTCCGGCGAAGAATCTCCGCCAGTCGCGAAGGATGGTCTCGATGATCGTCAGGTTTCTCATCGTTACCTCCAGTTTCAGTACCAAAGTACACTACTCATAACTTTCTTATGTAATGATTATACCTCAGAATCTCCCACCTGTCAACCCGCGCTTCCCTTGGGGCAGACGGTCCCCCCGCACGCCCGCGGGTCACGAATCCCACGAATCGGGCGAATACCACCAGGGAGACCGCCCTCAAGAACATATGATTGCCCTAGCCAGCCACCTCTGTTCCTTCCGCCCAGGGGCGGAAGGTGGTATACTTCCCAACGTATGGCAAAGAATCGACCACGGACCGATTGGATTGGTGCTCTCATCATCGGGCTGGCAAGCATGGCGGGCGTCGCTGCCTTCGCCTACCCTTTCTTCCTGCCCACCCTCCCGGCCCAGGGGTTCCTGGCCCATCAGGAGGATAGCCTGGCCGTCCTGGCGCTGCTGGTGACCCTGTGCCTGGGAGCCGTGCTGACGGAACTGACCTCGGGGCAGATGAGCGCCCGAGCCATCGCCGCGATGGGGGTCCTGGCGGCGGCGAACAGCGCCCTCCGGCTGGCCGAAACGGCGCTGGTGGCACTCCCCGGCGGTTTCTCCCCCGTCTTCTTCCTGATCCTCCTCTGTGGCTACGTCTTCGGCCCTCGCTTCGGCTTCCTCTACGGCGCCCTCTCCCTGCTGGTCTCGGCGATGGTCACCGGCGGTGTGGGCCCCTGGCTGCCCTACCAGATGTTCACCTCAGGCTGGGTAGGTATGAGCGCCGGCTGGTTGGGAAAAATCCCCAAGCCCAAGGAGCGGTCTGGGCTTTGGGATTTGGGCCTTCTGAGCGCTTTTGGGTTCGCGTGGGGGCTTCTGTACGGCGCTATTATCAACCTCTATTTCTGGCCCTATGCCGTGGGGACCATCGGTGGGGGATGGGAGAGGGGGATCGGCTTGGGGGAGACGGCGAGGCGGTATGCCGTCTTCTACGGGGTGACCTCCCTGTGGTGGGACCTGGCGCGGGCGGTGGGGAACGTCGCCCTGGTGGCGGCATTTGGCCTGCCGGTGATGCGGGTGCTCCAACGGTTCCGGCGTCGCTTTCGGTTCGAGGTGATCCCGGAGTGGGACCCGGAGGAAACGGGAACGGGCGGCGTTATCGACGGGTCGTCAGCACCAGCCACGCCAGATAGCAGCCCACCGTCAGCAGGAGCAGCGTGAGAAGGACGCACCCGATCCTGAGCAGCACTCCCCCCACGCGGGCCACCACCTTCAACGCCAACAGGACCACCACCAGCACCGCCAGGGCCAGGCCGATCAGGGCGAACAGTTGCTGGGGGGAGAGGGCCGTCACCTCCGTCATCCGACCACCACCCGTCCCCCCTTTATGACCTGCTCCACCGGGTTGATGCCGAACCGGTACCCCAGGTGCTGCACGTCCGGCAGGTTGAGGATCAGGATATCGGCACCATATCCCTCCTGAAGGCTGCCCACCTCCTCTCCTAGCCCGACCGCGTGGGCGCTGTTCAGCGTGGCGGCGACCAGGGCCTGGGCGGGGGTGATGCGCAGGTAGCGGCAGGCCAGCCCGATCACGAAGGGCATAGACTCGCACCAGGCCGTGCCGGGATTGCAGTCGGTGGCCAGGGCCAGAATCCCTCCCGCCTCCAGGATCGCGTGGGCGGGGGTGTAGGCGTGATGGGCCAGCCCGAAGGGGGTCGCGGGCAAAGACACCGCCACCGTGCCCGACCGGCCCAGACGGCGGATCTCCTCCGGCGGCGTGCAGACCAGATGGTCGGCCGACGCCGCCCCCATCTCCACCGCCAGCCCGGTCCCGCCCAGCGGCGCGAACTCGTCGGCGTGGATCTTGAGGCCCAGCCCCAGCTCGCGGGCTGCCTCCAACACCCGGCGGGATTGTCCCAGGGTGAACGCCCCCTCGTCGCAGAAGACATCGCAGAAGCGGGCCGAGAGGGTCCGCGCCAGGCAAGGCTCTTGCCGGGCTTCCGGGCAGGCCACCCGGGGCAACATCTCCTCCACCACCAAGTCCACATAACCGTCGGGGTCATGGGCGAACTCCTCCGGCACGGCGTGGGCGCCCAGGAAGGTGGGAACGAGGGTGATGGGATGGCTCACCTCCAGGACCGCGATCGTCTCCAACATCTTCATCTCGTCGGCCAGGGTGAGACCGTAGCCGGTCTTGACCTCGGCGGTGGTGGTGCCGTGCGCCAGCATCCGGTCCAGCCGTGGACGGGCCTCGGCCACCAGTTGGGCCATAGGAGCGGCGCGGGTGGCCCGGACGGTGGACATGATGCCTCCGCCACGGGCCATGATCTCCTGGTAGGTTGCCCCCCGGATTCGCTGCACGAACTCGTCGGCGCGGTCCCCGGCCCAGATCACGTGGGTGTGGGGGTCCACAAACCCAGGGCAGACCACCCGGCCGGAGGCGTCGATCTCGACGGGGGCCCACCAGTCCGGGCGGACCTCCTCGGTGGGCCCCACGGCGACGATGCGGCCGTCGGCACAGACCACGGCCCCGTCTTCGATGAGCCCCAGGTCGCCCAGATGGTGACCGCGCTGGGGGCCTCCATCGTGAGAGGGGAGCACGCAGAGCTGGGCGGCGGAATGGATCAGCAGATCGGCTTTCATCTCTCGGTCGGTTGGGCGACGGTTGGAAGATGTGCTTTGCGGGGGCAGGATGGCCCTCTCCCCGCGCTACACCTCTCGCCAGCCCCTCTCGCTCGGCGGCCCCCAGACCTCGCTGGGGCCGGTCCGGACGAAGGGCGGATCGAGCGGAGACGCCTCCTGCCCTTGCGGGCCGTGGATGATCCGCCCGTCCATCACAATCCAGAGACCCACCCGGCTATCCAGGTCCTGCCCGTCAGGCGGGAAGAAGGCCATCGCCGTGGGGAGGGGCTCGGTCGTGACGCCGGGGATGTGGACGTCCACCGGTCGGGCGCTGTAGCGGGTCAGGGGCCATTGGGGGCCGAGGACCGTCAGCGCGCTCCGGGCCCTCCGATCCACTGGAGCGATCGTCGCTATCCAGTGACCCTCGGCCGGCAGGCCGCATCGTACCGCCACCGCGCGGGCATAGGTATCCAGGATGTCCGCGGCATACCGGCGTGGTCCCCGGAGGTGGGTCTGCTCCCAGCCGCCATTGTAGGCGGCCAGCGCGTGGTACAGATCGCCGTTGGACTGGCGGATGACGATGGAGAGGGCCCGCGCGCCCCAGAATACGTTGCGCCAGGGCTCCTCCAGCGCTTCGGCAGTCGGCCGCCAGGAGAAGCCGGCCTCCTTGGGCATCACCATCATCAGGCCGACGGCCCCTGCCGGGCCGCGGGCGTCGGGCTGGCCCCGGGATTCTTTCCAGATGAGGGCGGCGATCAGATCGGGGTCAAGGCCCCGCTGCTGGGCGTACTCGAGGATGATGGGCTCCCACCGCTGCACGGCAGGGCCCCAGTAGGGGGAGAGAGAGGCGTCTGGGTCGGGAGTTTGTGTTGTTGGATGGGCGGCGACCAGGTGGGGGGAGAGTAGGGTTGCCATCGCCACCAGGACGGCGATCATTCCCCATCTTTTTCTGTGCATATGCGATCTTCTTCTCCTCTGACGCCTGGCCTCCTTATCCTGCGCGTCGTAGGGTGCAGCGGTCTCTCTCTCCGGCGTTGTGGTGAATTTCAGCCGCCACTCGCCGACAACACTCTGGAGGGAGACCACCTATGGCGCAGGCGACGGGGTACAATATAGCCGAAATCCGCTTTTGTGTCAAGTGGGGCCCGCCGCAGTCCGGCCATATCCACAGTGTGCTCCGCGTAGGGGGATGACTTGCGGGAAACGATGAAATCTGGTATGCTAAATTCACACGGGCTTCGTCCCCTGGCAGGGCCTCCGTTGTTCTCCCACCGCCTGAGGGTGGACTCGGGACGGATCGTACATCGCGCTGATGGTCTGGCAGGGCCTCCGTTGTTCTCCCACCGCCTGAGGGCGTTGGATGGATACAAGACATATTTAATCTATGTGACTGGCAGGGCCTCCGTTGTTCTCCCACCGCCTGAGGGCGGGGGGGAGAGGCCCCCACGCGAGAAAGGACGCCTCAATGCACAGGACGTGGTTCTTTGGGTGGGTCATTGCCTCGATTCTGTTTAACATGCTCATCCCGGTGGGAGTGGGAACCGCCGGGCCGTCTGCCGAGGCAGCGTCGTCCTACCAGCAGCTCCTGCCCGCCTGGTTCACCGAACCGGCCCGGCCGCAGCCCAATCTGGCCGCCCGCGCCAGCCTGGAGCTTTCCAAGCCCCCGGCGGTGGTGCAGTTGGACCGCCGCGCCCGTCTGGCCGCGCCCCCCGCGTCTTTACCGGAGACCCCCGCCTCCCAGGCGGTTTTCCCGTCGTGGTACAGTCCCGCCGTGCCCGACGCTGGCCGCTCGTCGTTCGACAGCAGTCGCCCGTCCTCCCTTCTGCCCGAATGGTACACTGCATCCGCTCCCGGCTCTGACCCTTCGTCATTCGTTGTTGGTCGTTCGTCACCCAATGTTGGCCGCCCATCTACCCTCCTGCCGGCCTGGTTCACGGCCCGCAACCCGCGACCAACAACAAGCAACGAGCAACCAGCAACCCGCAACCACCATACCATCCACCCCAACGCCGTCACCGTCTCCGGCCCAAGCACGTCCGTCAACAACTGCGACCCGGTTACTTTCACCGTCGTCGCCACCAACGATGCCGTGACTACCACCGGCGTCATCATTACCAGCGCGATGCCCACCGGCTTCGTCCCTACGCGGCAAGTCTTCAACGTGGGCACCGTCGGCCCCAACGAGACCATTACCCGGCATGCCGTTTTTTCCGCCACCTGTAACGCCGTCTCCGGTCAGAACGTCACCACCCTCAGCCAGGATGGGCACGGCGACATCACCATCTACACCGACTTTGTCGTCAACCCCGGCGCCATCACCCTGCGCAAGGAGCCATCCGTCATCGAGGCCGGCATCGGCGACGTGGTCACCTGGACCGTCATCGTCGAGAACACCGGCCACGGGCGAGTCAGCAACGTGGTGGTCACCGACGTGCTCGGCAGCGGGCTGGAATACGTGAGTGGCGTCACCTCCACCTCTTTCCTCTCCATCCCCGTGGGCGAAACCC
>DQUX01000176.1 GCA_015662065.1 Anaerolineales bacterium
CCCTTCTTCCAAAGGGACCTCCCCCCCCCGCTGCCGCCGGTCCTGCCGTCGTTTCTTGTAGCGGGAGACCCGTCGGCGCATTTTATCCAGGGCCATATCGATCGCAGCGAACATGTCCGAGGCCCGCTCCTCCACCCGCAGGATCGTTCCCCGGGTCCGCACCGTCAACTGGGCCACCTGTCGATGGGCGCTGGACCGGGTGTTCTCCACCACCAGGTCGACCCGGGCCGAGTCGATGTCGAGATACCGATCCAGTTTTCCGACCTTCGTTTCCACGTACTCCCGCAGACGGGGAGTGATCTCCAGATTACGGGCGAACAATTGTATCTCCATCGCATCTACCTCCAATACAAGAGTCTCATCCAGCCTGCTCCCTCAAGGAGCCCGCGCCAGGGTCAGAGCCCACACCGTCTCCGCCCCTCCCGCCCGCAGCGCGTCGGCGCAGGCCTCCAGAGTAGCTCCGGTCGTGCAGACGTCATCCAGCAACAGCACACGCCGCCCCTGCAGGCGCCCGTCGGCGCAGCGGAAGGCCCCCTCTACGTTGCGGCGGCGGTCCGCCGCGCTCAACCGCATCTGGGAGAGGGTGGCCCGAACGCGCTGGAGCGCGCCCTCCTCCACCGCCAACCCCACACGCCGGCCCAGTTCGCGGGCCAGCAGCGCCGCCTGATTGTAGCCCCGCCGCCGCAGGCGGGAGGGGTGAAGGGGCACCGGCACGATCACATCCACCGGCATAGGGTATGCCTTCCAGTAGCGCGCCAGCACCCCCCCCAGCGGTCCCGCCAGCCCCCGCGCGTGGCGGTACTTGAGCTGATGGATGGCCGCCCGCAGCGGCCCTTGAAACAGCAGCGCGGAGCGGATCCCCTCCAGGCGCAGCGGAGTCTCCCGGCAGCGGGGGCAGAGAGAGGGGAGGTCGAGAGGAAGGCCACAGCGGATGCAGACCGGGCCGGTGATCCAGGGAAGCCGCGCCGTGCATTCGGCACACAGCCACACATCCACCCGCCCGCAGACCACACATCGCGGGGGGAAAAGCAGGTCCAGCAGGGGGCCGACCACCACCTGCCAGGGGAGGATGCGGGGCGCGCGGGAAGACACGCCTCAACCCTCAGGGAACGGCGCCGCCGAACAGCCCCCCGGCGGACATAAGCGTGAGCGCCGCCGGCCCCAGCAGGACGATGAACAGCGCCGGGAAGATCAGGAAGGCGGTGGGTATCATGATCTTGATAGGGGCCTGGCGGGCCAGTTCCTCCGCCCGCTGTCGCCGCCGCACGCGCATCTCGTCCGCCTGGATGCGCAACACCTTGGAGATGCTGACCCCCAGTTGCTCGGCCTGAATCACCGCCGCGCAGAAGGTAGAAACCTCCTGCACGTCCATGCTGTCGGCCATATCCCTCAGCGCCTCGCGGCGGAGCTTGCCCAACTGGATCTCCTGGAGCACGCGGGTGAAAGCACGGCTCAGTTCGTTATCCCATTTCTCGGCGACCTTCGCCATCGCCGCGTCGAAACCCAGCCCCGCCTCCACACAGATAGTCAGCAAGTCCAGCGCGTCGGGCAGCGCGCGAATGATCTCCGTCTGGCGCCGACGAATCTGCGAGCCCAGCCACATCACCGGCAAGAAGAAACCCAGCAGCGCCACCACCGGGATCAAAAGCATCTTCTGTCGCACGGGCAGATTGGCCGGCCCCAGCGCCACCAGGATCGCGCCGCCGAAGAGCGCGCCCAACACGTAGCGCGCCGCCAGGAACTCCGCCGGCCCGATGCGGTACGGGAAGCCCGCCAACTCCAGCTTGTGGCGGGTCCGCTCGATCGTCTGCGCCGGGGTCATGCGGGTGACGAACTCCGCGAGTTGCCGGAGGACCGGCATGACAACCCGCTCGGAGAAAGGCAGGGAGAGCTCGATCTCCTCCAGTGTGGGCATCTGCCCCCCCGCCCCCAACTCGGCCAGCCGGGCCTCCAGCGTGTCCTCCCCGGCGGGAACGCGCAAGCCGATGACGATCAACGCCAGCCCCAGCAACAACACTACCCCAACACCGATCAACAACAACGTCGCCATCCCTTCCTCACCCCTTTCCTCGGGATCAGGGATCATATATCGATGTTCAC
>DQUX01000127.1 GCA_015662065.1 Anaerolineales bacterium
CATCATACGTGATCGCCTCATCCCCCCTCCTCCGACCCGGCGCATATTGGCTTGCAGACCGCCGAGGTCAACGCCACTATACCACAAAGAAGAGCAGACTTCAAGCGATTGTTCTTTACATAACAAAAGCCCGTCACAGGCCGCGCTCCTGGCGCAGGCGGGCGATCTCCTGCCGGATCTGCCGCCGCCGCGCCAGACCCTCCCGCGCCGGCCCGGCGAGCTGCTCCTCACACGCCTCGATCAGGCCCAGCACCCTCTCCGCCAGCACCTGGGCCGGGTCCAGCACCGTGGTGAGGAGCGGGTTGACGATCCAGCCGTTGAGGCCGGCGGTGGCGCGGTGGCTGAACCAGCCCTCCATCGGCTCCAGAATGCGGGAGTAGAGGCCCTGAACCAGGGTGGGGACGGCGGTGACGACCTCCCCCACCCGCTCCAGCCCCCCGCGCACCCGCTGGGCGGTAGTATAGGGAAGGCGGTCCAGAACCTCCGCCAGGAACCCCCCCATCGTCTCACCGATCGGCCCGGAGAGGCCCAGGGCCTGGTTGACCTCATTCTCCAGCCCCAGCAGCCGTTGGGAGAGGGTGCTCAGGCTCTCCTGGAGCCACTGGAAGCCCGTCTGCAGGGATGGAAAGCGGGATTGGAAATCCAGCAGGGCGGCGCGAGCCGTTTCTACTGCGGAGAGGAGCCCCTCGGCCGGGCCCCGCACGCCCTCCAGCAGCCCACCGACCGCCGCCAGCCCCTGCTCCACCTGGTCGTCCAGCCCGGTCCTGTCCATCTCGTCGTAGAGGGCGACGATCTGCCGGAGGGCGGTCGCCTCGTCCTCCAGGGCGGCGGTGTGGGCCGCGCCCAGTTGCCAGAGGGCCAGCCCTCCCGTCACGGCGACCACCGCCCCGCCGGCCACCGCCCCCAGGAACCGTCGCCGACCGACCCCCTGCTCTCTCCTAGGGCCGACCCCGCCGATCGCCTCCGCCGTCAATCGGTCCAACACCTCCAGCGTGCCGTCGTCCAGCCGCTGGAGCCGCTCAATGATCCGTGCCATGCGCGCCGCGCGGCGCGCCTTTGCCATCCGGGTTTCCTCTGTACTCATTGCCATCTCCGTGGCGTGCCGCCTTCGCAGGTTTGCCGATGTTTTACCACAGGACACGGAGGGCACAGGGTTTCACGGAGGGTATTCAACCTCTTGGTGCCTCTCTGTGCCCTCTGTGCCTCCGTGGTTTCCGTTCACTCGGGCGTGTACCCCATCCGCCGGACCCGCCGCGGGTCCCGCCGCCAGTTCTTGCTCACCTTCACCCACAGGTCCAGGTAGACCCGCCCTCCCACCATCCGCTCGATCTCCTGGCGTGCCGCTGCCCCAATGCGCCGGAGCATCCGTCCGCCCCTGCCGATGAGAATCCCCTTCTGCGAGTCCCGCTCCACGTAGATATTCGCCGCGATGTAGACCACGTTGTTCTCCCGCTCCTTGAACTCCTCGACGACGACCGCCACGGCGTGGGGCACCTCCTCGCGGGTGAAGCGGAGCACCTGCTCCCGGACCAACTCGGCGGCGATCTCCCGCTCCGTCTGGTCGGTGACCTGGTCACCGGGATAGTAGCGGGGGCCCTCCGGCAGGTGTTCGACGATCATCTCCAGCAGCTTATCCAGGTTGACCGCCTCCGTGGCGATGGTCATCATCCAGCCCGCGTGATCGGGCAGCAGGCCCCAATAGGCCTCAGTGTGACGCTGGATCCGATCGGCGGGAAGGCGGTCCATCTTGTTGAGGACCAGGATGACCGGGTTCTGGGTCCGCTCCCGGACCATCCGGGCGATCATCCGGTCCTCCTCTCGGGGCATCACCGAGACATCCACCAGGAAGAGAACCACATCGGCGTCGGGGATGGCGGAGGCGACAGCGGCGACCATCACCTCGCCCAGTTTGTGCAGAGGTCGGTGAAGCCCCGGGGTGTCCACAAAGATGACCTGGAACGCCTCCCGGGTCAGGATCCCCCGGATGCGGGTGCGGGTGGTCTGGGGTTTGGGGGAGACGATAGCGACCTTCTGCCCAAGGAATTGGTTCATCAGCGTGGATTTCCCCACGTTGGGCCGACCGATGACGGCGACGAAGCCGGAGCGGTGGCCCGGAGGAACCGTGTTCAAATCGGAGAGGCTGTTCTCAGACATCGAACATCCAGCATCGAGCATCCCCATCACCCCTCTCGAACCAAGTAGATCCCCGGCAGGCTCACCAGCGTGACCGCTCCCTTCACCAGCACGTTGGCCCAGAAGATGGACCAGACGGTTGCGATAGGAAACACCCCCCCGAAGGCCCCCCAGCAGAAGATGAGGCTATCCAGCGGGATGCTGATGGAGTTACTGACCAGTACCCGCGCCCATTGGAAACGGCGGGTGATGCGGGTGACCCAGAGGTGGTAGACCTCGGTGTCGACCAACTCGCTGAAGAGCTCGGCTATGATGGAGGCGACGACGATGCGCCAGACCGGGCTGAGGACGGCGGCGAACTCCCGCTGTAGCGGCCAGGCGGGGTCCGCCGGCAGCCAGGCGGCGAAGGCGAAAAGCGCCGCCATCACCAGGTTGATGGCCCCGGCGGCGACGATGACCGTCCGCGCCGCAGGTCGGCCCAACAGTTTGTGCACCAGGTCGCGCAGGGTGAAGGTGAAAGGATAGGTAAAGGTCCCCACATCGATACTGAACCCCGCCACCCAGGCGATCTTCAGGCTCAACACGTCTGAGAGCATCTGGGCGGCGATGTAGGCGGAGATGACGAGAACGCCGGGGATGGTCATTGTGCTGGTTACTGGTTACTGGTTGCTGGTTGCTGGTTGCTGATTCCACAGGCGGCAGAAGGCACAGGGGCCGGGGACGCTGGTGGGCTGGCCGCAGACGGGGCAGGGGTGCAGCTCCACCTGCTCCATCTGCTCGCTGAAGAGCCCATCTTTCCGGGCGCGCAGGAAGCTCAGGTAGAATTGGAGCTTCGACCCCGGCGAGTTGGCCTCCAGTCGGTTGAGCAGCCCCTTGTAGAAGAGAGTGGTGCTTCCCTCCACGTAAGGGCATTCATCGTAGATGTAGTCAATCCCCTGGATGAGGGCGTAGGCGGCCACCTCCCGCTCGTAGAAACGGCAGAAGGGCTTGACTTTACGGGCCAGCCCCTCCCGCTCCTGGAGCACCGGAGCCTGACGGGCTAAGTACCCCACCTGCCAGTGGAGCACGTTGCTCAACAGCACCGCCACCTCGTCGTCCAGGTTGTGGCCGGTGGCCAGCACGTCGTAGCCGTGCTCCTGGGCGATCCGGTTCATCTCGTGCCGCTTGATCAACCCGCAGACAGAGCAGGGCTTCCCCCGCCCCCGCAGTTTCCGCCGGGCCGTCTGGGGGACGGATTCCCCGTACTCGGCGACCACGTCCACCACGTGGAGACGGGTCTCGGGCCGGTCGGTGAGGAAGGTTTCGATCTTCTGGAAGGAGAGAGCGGAGTAGCCGAGGCCGCCGTCGATCCCCAGATTGATGTAGAGGCCATCGGCCTGATAGCCCAGGCGAAGGAGTACATCCCACAGGCTGAGGCTATCCTTCCCACCCGAGACCGCCACCAGTACCCGGTCATCCCGACCGAACATCCGGTATTTCCGGATCGCCCGTTCCGTCTGATTCTGGAACCACTCCAGGTAGTGCTCCTCGCACAGCGCCAGTTTATGATGCCGCATATTGAACGCGGCCCGCCGCCCACATTTACGACACCTCATCCTCTTCGTGTCTTCCCTTCTCCCCGTCCCCCCGTCCTCATAATTATACCACAACCCCCTACTTCAACTTCTCCTCCCCGCCAAACTCCCGGTACGGACTCAACTCCTCCAGCACTTCCTCATCCTCGGGTGCCAGGTCGTCCCGGACCAGGTGGGCCAGCAGGACCCCCACCCCTGGCCCCAGCATATATCCCTGCCCGCACATCCCGACGGCGTAGATGTACCCTTCCAGCTCCCGCGCCCGGCCGACGACGGGGAAACCGTCGGAGGTCATCGGGTACAGGCCCCGCCAGGTGCGGCGGACCTTGATGTTGGCCAATTTGGGCATCAGCCCCACCATCCGAGGGGCGATCATCGGCAGGAAGGCGGAGGTCTCCCGCCGGTCGGTGCCGACGATGGGGGGCTCCGGCGTGATGCAGAAGACGACGGCACCGGTGCGGTGCTGGTAGAAGTAATAGTTCTTGGACCCCGGCGCGGGCCGGATGTCCACCACCATCGGTTCCACGAACCGGGCCACCGGCTCGGTGATCCCCGCCTCGTGGCTATCCGGCACCACCGGCACGTCCAGCCCGGCCATCTGGGCCACCGCCCGCGCCCAGGGGCCGGCGGCGTTTATGACCACCTCGGTGGCGTATCCCCCCTCGTCGGTGCGGACCCCCACCACCCGCCCCCGGCGGCGGATAATGCCCGTGACCCGCTCGCCGAAGCGGAAGTCCGCTCCCCGTTCCCGCGCCCGGGTGTAGAAAGCGTGGGCGGTCAGGAGCGGCGAGGCGGAGCCATCCCCCGGCGAGTAGGTCCCGCCGATCAACCCCTCCCGGTTCAGGTCCGGGATCACCTCCAAAAGCTCCTCCCGATCCAACCAGTTGATGTCCAGCCCG
>DQUX01000208.1 GCA_015662065.1 Anaerolineales bacterium
ACAGGGAGGACAGACAATGATTCAAGACGTGCAAGTCATAGACCTCACCACCCATGTGGACGATCGCGGCTATCTGATCGAGATCGCCCGCGTTGCGGGGGGAGGAGAACCCCACGCGGTGGTCCACCAGTTCGGGCAGGTCTACCTGGTGGGCGACCGGACGCGGGGGACGATCCGGGCGTTCCATAAGCACAACGAGTTGTGGGACTGGTTCTTCATCAGCCACGGCTCGGCCAAGTTCGTGCTCAAGGACGACCGGGAGGACAGCCCGACCTACGGCGAGCTGATGTCCATCATCGCCAGCGAGCGGAGACCTCGCCTCATCGTCGTCCCGCCGGGGGTTTACCACGGCTGGATGGCGCTGGAGGACGATACGCAGATGGTCAGCACTGCCAGCCACACGTACAACCGGGAGGAACCGGACGAGGTCCGTATTCCCCCCGACGCCTTCGGCGATGTGTGGACGGTGAAAGGAAGGTAGCGATGAGGAAGATACTCCTGGTTGGAGGGGCCGGATACGTGGGGGCCGTGCTGGCGGAGGAGCTGCTGGCCCGCGGCTACGCGGTCCGCATCCTGGACCGTCTCTACTACGGCCGCCAAGGGCTACAGGATGTCGAGGATCGGGTGGAGCTGGTGGTGGACGATATGCGCACCTTCGATCCGGCGGTGCTGGAGGCCGTGGACGCGGTGGTGAACATAGGGGGGCTCTCTAACGACCCCACCGCTGAGTACAACCCGCGAGCCAACTATGAGATGAACACCCTGGCCACGCAGCGATTGGCCGAACTGTGCAAGACCCATGGGGTAAAACGCTTCATCTTCGGCTCCACCTGCTCCATCTATGACCGGGGGGTGGGGGATGCCGAGGCGGACGTGATCCAGGACGAGACTTCGGAGGTAGCCCCCAAAGCGGCCTATTCCAGCTCCAAGTACGAGGCGGAGCGTATCCTGCTGGGGATGGCCGACGAGCGGTTCTGCCCGGTGATCCTGCGCAAAGGGACGGTGTTCGGCTTCTCGCCCCGTATGCGATACGACCTGGTGGTGAACACCTTTGTGAAGGACGCGCTCACCAAAAGAGTGCTCACCCTCCACTACGGCGGGGAGATGTGGCGCCCCCTGGTGAACGTGCGGGACGCCGCCCGCGCCTACATTGCCTGCATCCAGGCGGAGGAGTCGGCGGTGCGGGGGGGGATCTTCAACATCTCCCATGGTAACTACCGCATCTCCGAGCTGGCCCTCCGCGTGCGTGCGGCGCTTCAAGGGATAGGGATCGATGTGGACATCCGCCCCGACTATGGTTATCGAGGCGTCCGCAGCTACCGGGTCTCGGCGCGGAAGATCGAGCGGGTGCTGGGCTTCCGGCCGGTGGTGACGGTGGAGGAGTCGGTACAGGATATGGTGCGCAAGATCGAACAGTATGGTTACACCGACTTCGACAACCCTCGTTACTACAACATCCGCTGGATGAGGCTGTTGGAGGAGGCACAGGAGATCGTCCAGGTCACGGGGTCGGTGTTCGAGGCGGCATCGGTTGTCGCTGAGGAGGTCGCCGTATGAAGGTAATGGTCATCGGAGCCAACGGCCAACTGGGCAGTGACTTGGTGAAGGTGTTTGCGGACCACGAGCTGATCCCGCTGACCCACCGGGACGTGGACATCTGTGAGCCGGTGGGGGTGCGGGCTGTGCTGCGGCGCTATCAGCCGGAGATCGTGATCAACACGGCTGCCTATCATAAGGTGGACGAGTGTGAGGTGAACGCTGATCGGGCGTTCGCCGTCAACACCCTGGGGGTGCGCAACCTGGCGCTGGCCTGCCGGGAGAGGGACGCCGTGCTGGTCCACTTCAGCACCGACTACGTCTTCGACGGGCGTAAGGGGAGCGCCTACGTGGAGACCGACCTGCCCAACCCGATCAACGTCTACGGCGTCTCCAAGTTAGCTGGCGAGTTCTTCGTCAAGTACCTGCTGGACCGGTACTTCATCGTGCGGACCTCCGGACTGTTCGGCGTGGCTGGCAGCAGCGGCAAAGGGGGGAACTTCGTGGAGCTGATGCTGCGGCTGGCTCGGGAAGGACGGGCCATCCGCGTGGTGGACGACCAGGTTCTCTCGCCCACCTACACGATGGACCTGGCCCATCAGATCCGGGCGCTGATCCAGACAGACCGCTACGGCCTCTACCACGTCACCAGCCACGGCGCCTGCTCCTGGTATCAGTTCACGGTCAAGATCTTCGGGCTGGCGGGCCTCTCCCCTTCCCTCTCGCCGCAGACCACTGCCGAGTCCGTGGCGCGGGCCACACGGCCGGCCCACTCAGAGCTGGAGAACGCGGCCCTCCAGCGGCTGGGGCTGGACCAGATGCGGCGCTGGGAGGAGGGGCTGGCGGCCTATATGGAGGCCCGCCGGGCCGTGCATCCCGAGGAGGGGTAGAGTGATGGGCGTGGATCTGACCGTCTCCATCATCAACACCAACAACCGCGACCTGCTGCGAGAATGTCTGCGCAGCCTGTTTGAGAGTACGCGAAGCATCTCGCTGGAGGTCTACGTGGTAGACAATGCCTGCACCGATGGCAGTGCCGAGATGGTGGAACGGGAGTTCCCTCAGGTCCATCTGATCCGCAACCCCTATCGCCTCCGCTTCTGCGCCAATCACAACCAGGTGCTGCGACAGGGGACCGGCCGCTACCTGCTCATCCTCAACGAGGACACGGTGATCCCCCCCGGTGCCTTCGACAAGCTGGTGGCCTTTATGGACGCCCACCCCGAGGCCGGGGCCGCCGGGGTGACGGTGCTCAACCCCGACGGCTCGCTCCAGTACTCCTATGCGCGGTTCCCCAGCCTCCGCTCCGCTCTGATCCTGACCCTCTCTCTGAACCGATTCCTGAACGGCGGGCACTACCCCTTCTTCCCCCAGCCGGAGGATGGTCGGCCCCGCGAGGTGGACTGGACCAACGGGGCGTGCTTCCTGGTGCGCCGGGAGGCGATGGAGCAGGTCGGGCTGATGGACGAAGCGTTCCTGATCTATGCCGAGGAGACGGACTGGTGCTATCGCATCCGCAAAGCCGGCTGGAAGGTCTACTATCTCCCCGAAGTCAGCATCTGCCACTATCAGGGAAAAGCGACCAGTCAGGCCCGTCCCCGGCGGCGGTTCCGTATCAACCGCAGCGCTCTGCTCTTCTTCCGCAAGCACTACGGCTGGCTGCGCACGCTGGGGCTGCGGCTGATCCTCCTTTTCACCAGCCTCGGGCGGCTGCTCATCTGGGGGCCGCTCTGCCTCGTGGGGTGGCGAAGGCCGCTGGCCCGCCTGGAGGTGATCTACAACGGGCGCACGGTGCTCGTCAGCCTGTGGCGGGACGATATGTTCGATGCCGAGTTGATGCGGATCGGGTGATCTATGGTGGTGCTAGAGGTGATCTTGGCGATCCTGCTTGCTCTGGTCACGCTGTGTCTGGGGTATCTCTACTTCCTGACCCTGGCTGGTGTGCCCCGCCGTCGGGCTCCGCTCCCGGACCGGCCGGTTCACACCTTCGCTATCGCGATCCCGGCGCACAATGAGGAGGCGGTCATCGGCGCGACGGTGGACGGCCTGTTGCGGCTGGACTACCCACGGGAGATGGTCGACATCCACGTCGTCAGCGACAACTCCACCGACCGCACGGCGGAGATCGTCCGCCAGCGCGGGGTGGCGTGCTGGGAGCGTTTCGACGAGACGCGCCGGAGCAAGGGGTACGCGCTAGCCTGGCTGTTCGAGCGGTTGCTGCGCCGCGAGAGGGGGTACGACGCCATCGTCGTCTTCGACGCTGACAGCCGGGTAGATGCCTCCTTCCTCCGGGTGATGGACGCGGAGCTGAGCCGGGGGCGGCGGGTGGTCCAGGGCCACCACGTCATCGCCAACCCGGCGGATAACTGGTTCACGGCGGCGATGTACGTGGGCTTTGTGCTGGACAACCTGCGCAACGGTGGGCGGTCCAACCTGGGGCTCTCCGCCAAGTTGATGGGGGACGGGATGTGCTTCGCCCGGGAGGTGTTGGAGCGGTTTCCATGGACGACGGTGGGCCTGACGGAGGACGCGGAGTATCAGGCCCGGCTCCTGCTGAACGGCGTCCGCGTGGCGTTTGCCCCCGACGCGGTCTCCTACGGGGAGATCCCTACCTCGCTATCCGCGGCCCAGGGGCAGCGCTCCCGCTGGATGCAGGGACGGGCGGAGCTGTCTCGGCGGCTGGGCCCGGCCCTCCTGCGGGCCGGCCTGAGAAACCGCAGCCTGGCGCAACTGGATGGCGCGGTCGAGCAGGCGATGCCCTCCTATTCAACGTTGCTGACGCTGTGGGGCGGGGTGGCGCTGATCGAAGGGGGGCTGGACCTGACCGTGGGTGGCTTCGCAGCGGCCTGGGGATGGGTGTTGGGGCTGGGGGCGGCCTTCGCCCTCTACCCCCTCCTGGGATTGCTCCTATCGGGAGCGCCCCGCGCCGTCTATCGCCACCTGGCGCTGGCCCCCCTGTACGTGGTGTGGCGCACCGGGGTGCGGCTGTGGGTGCGCCTGCGTCGGGGGTCCGGCGTGTGGGTGCGCACACCGCGGAAGGCGGCGGACGAGAAGGTGAGGTGACATCTGTGAACTTGCTGGACACGCTGATCGGTCGGTCCCTGGGACCCCGTCCGAGCCGCCCCTTGCTGGCGCTGACGACGGTCCTTTGGCCAGACCGGTTCGTCCGGCGGCTCTACGCCCCTGCGGCGGACCATCGCATCGACTGGGACGGGCGCCGGGCGGCCGCGACCCTCTCCTTCGACATAGACCTGCCCGAGGATGTCGAGGCGCTACCCTGGCTGCTGGATACCCTGGCCCCCTATCCCTTCCGGGCCAGCTTCGCCTGCATCGGGCGATGGGTGGAGCAAGCGCCCGATGTGCATCGGCGCATCGTTCGGGAGGGGCACGAGGTCGTCAATCATACCTATTCCCACCCTTGGAGCGAGGTCTTCAACCCTCGCCCCTTCCTCTCTCTGGCCCCGGCGGAGCGGGAGGAGGAGGTCCGGCGAGGACACGAGGCCATCGTCCGCACGCTGGGGTACGAGCCGGTGGGGTTCCGGGCCCCGCACCTGGATATGGCCCCCGGCGTATACCCGGTCCTCTCCGAGATGGGGTACCGCTACTCCTCGTCGGCCCTGGCCCGGCGGGTTGGAGCGCTTCCCTTCCGCGCCGCCGATGGGGTCTGGGAGCTCCCCCTGGCCCAGTGCCCCCTCCACCCATCCAGCGTCTTCGACACCTACCACGCCTTTCGCTCGGGGAGCTGGCTTTTTCGGGTTCGCGGCGAGGATGAGGACCGCTTCTTCGGATCGTTCGTCCGTCTGGTGGACCTGGGGGTGGAGTGGGGCGCGCATATCAACGTTTACTTCGACCCAATGGACGCGCATCGGTTCCGCCGTTTTCCTCGCTTCCTCGACCATCTACAGGCATGGCGGGAGCAGGTGATGGTAGCGACGTATCGGGAACTGGTGGGGATTCTGGAGCCTCGGGAAGAGAAGGGCGGTCGGGAATGATCAAGGTGTTGTCCGTTGTCGGCACCCGACCGGAGGCGATCAAGATGGCCCCGGTGATCAAGGAGATGGAGAAGCACCCGGGCGAGATCCGGTCGGTCATCTGCGCCACCGCCCAGCACCGGGAGATGCTGGATCAGGTGTTGGAGTTGTTCGACATCCGGCCCGATTACGACCTGGACCTGATGCGGCCCGGTCAGACTCTTTCCGGGCTGACGGCCCGTCTTCTCAACGGTCTGGATGAGGTCATCGCCCGAGAACGGCCCGATTGGCTGCTGGTGCAGGGGGATACCACGACGGTGATGGTGGGGGCGTTGGCGGCCTTCTACCATCGGGTGCGGGTGGGGCACGTGGAGGCGGGGCTTCGCACTGGCGACAAGTTCCAGCCCTTCCCGGAGGAGATCAACCGCCGCATCGCCGACGTCGTCAGCGACCTGCACTTCGCCCCCACCCAGAGCAACCGCCGGAACCTGCTGCGGGAGGGGGTGCCGGACGATTCCATCCTGGTCACCGGCAACACGGTCATAGACGCCCTGCAGAGGATCGTAGCGCAGGCCCGCCACCGCGTGCGCCGGGAGTGGGAGCCGCGGCTCGATGGGCGGCGGCTTCTGCTGGTCACCGCCCACCGCCGGGAGAACTTCGGCCCGCCCCTGGAGGAGATCTGCCGGGCGTTGGCCCGGATCGCCCACGAGTACCGCTCCGATGTGTACATCCTCTACCCGGTTCACCTCAACCCCAATGTCTGGGAGCCGGTCCACGCCGCTCTGGGGGAGGTGCCCAACATCATCCTCACCCCGCCGCTGGATTACGAGACCTTCGTAGGGCTGATGGACCGGGCCTACATGGTGTTGACCGATTCCGGCGGCCTGCAGGAGGAGGCCCCCGGTCTGGGGAAGCCGGTGCTGGTGCTCCGGGAGGTCACCGAGCGGCCAGAAGCGGTGGTCGCCGGGACGGTGCGGGTGGTAGGGACCTCGTCCCGGCGCATTTTGGAGGAAGCGGCGGCCCTGCTGGACGACGGTGCGGCCTATGAGAGAATGGCCCAGGCGGTCAACCCCTACGGCGATGGCCGGGCCAGCCAGCGCATCGTGGCGGCGCTGTTGGGGCAGCCAGTTGCTCCTTTCACGGTGGGTGGGGTAGCGGAATGAGGATGGGAGGAGAGAGGAGGATGGTTCAGGCGCGTCTACCGGAAGCGTTGGAGATCAAGACCTCAGGCCAGGCTCTGGTGCGCAGCGAGAGGCGTATCGCGCTTCTCATCTTCCTCCCGCTGCTGGTGTGCTACGCCTACTTCTTCCCCCGCTGGGCCGATTGGAACCAGAACTCGCGGCTGAACCTGGTGATGGCGGTCGTGGATCGCGGGGTGCTCTACATCGACGATTACTACGAGGGGTACACGGCGACGGGCGACTACGCCGAATACGAGGGTCACATCTACAGCACCAAGGCTCCGGGAAGTGGGTTCCTGGGCGTCCCGGTGTACTGGGCCTTCCAGAAGGTCGTGGGGGGAGGGATGGCTCGGTGGGCGCTGGGCCTCTTGCGGTCCAACGAGGCGGTCGGCACCACGCTGACGGCCGGCGGCTCTGGGCTCCTGCCGGAGAAACTCCACGCCGCGCTTGCCCTGTACCTGGTCACCCTCTTCACCGTCTCTATCCCCTCGGCCCTTCTGGGCGTTCTCCTGTATCGGTCTGCGGGTCACTTCGTCCCCGCCCCGGCCCCCCGGGTGTGGGCGGTGCTGGCGTATGGGTTGGCCACCAGCGCCTTCCCGTACTCCGGCTCGTTCTACGGCCATCAGATCGTGGCGGTCCTGCTCTTTGTGGCCTTCTACCTTTCCTTCCTCATTGGAAGGGGGAAGCTGAGCCCGGCGTTCGCGGTGGGTGTGGGGGGGCTGCTGGGCTACGCCGTCATCACCGAGTACCCGGCGGCCCTGGTGGCCGGGGCGGTGCTTCTGTACCTCTACCACCGGCTGCCCCAGAAGCGGTGGGTCGGCCTGGCGATCCTGGGTGGGCTGCTGCCGGGGCTCCTGTGGATGGGCTACAACTTGGCGATCTTCCACAAGCCGGTCGCCTTTGGGTACGAGCACGCTCCCCTGTGGCAGGACGTCAATACCGCCGGCTTCTTCAGCCTGGTCTATCCCCAGCCGGAGGCGCTGTGGGGCATCACCTTTGGCTCCTTCCGGGGGTTGTTCTTCCTCTCCCCGGTCCTGCTTCTCGCCATTCCCGGCCTCTACCGGCTCGCCCGTGACCGAGCGTGGCGGCCGGAGGGGTGGGTCTCCCTGTGGGCGGCGGTCGGTTTTCTCCTTTTCAACGGATCGTCGGTGATGTGGCAGGGAGGGTACGCGGTGGGCTCCCGGTATCTGGTCCCTATGCTGCCCTTCCTGGTCCTGCCGCTGGCGCTCTTCGCCGAGGGATGGGGGAGGCGGGGGTGGGCCAGGGGGTTGATCGGAGTCCTCTCCATCTGGTCGTTATTGGCCGTCTGGGCGGAGACCATCGGCGGGCAACAGTTCCCGGATTACACGCCCAACCCCCTGTTTCGGTATTCATTGCCCCGGCTGCTGGCGGGGGATATCGCCCGCAACCTGAGCACGGTGGTGGGGCTCTCCGGCTGGCTCAGTCTGGCGCCTCTGATCGCGGTGTTGGGATGTCTCTCCTGGGTGCTCGCGAGGCGGTTGATGACGAGAAGAACGGCGCTCCAGGAGGGTCTATGAAACGCTGGCAAAAGGTTCTCACCGGCATCCTCGCGCTCGGGGTGTTGCTGGCTGCGTCCGGCTGGGCGGTCCGGCGATCGCCGACGCTGAAGGAGGGAGTACGGACGGCTCTCCGGGCGACGGGCTTTGAGGGTGTGGTGATGCCCGTGCTGGAGAGGGCGGGCCTGGCGACGCCTCCCCTCCCCGAATACTGCCTGCCCATCCCCCCGGCCGACCGGGTCAGCGCGCGGAGGCTGGTGGTGGCGGCGCTGCACGAGGCGCTGGACCGGGGCGACTTCGAGCAGGCCGCTCAACTGAACGGCATCCTGGCTCAGGAGGCCTACCAGCGGGCCTACCGGGCCCTCCAGGCCTGGGAGCCGATGCGCGATCCCGAGACCGGCCTGGTGCCCTTTGCGACCCATCCCCGCACGGCTCGCTGGGAGCCAGAGCACGCCGGGGCCGATCTCTACCCGTTCCTGCTCCTGGCCAGCCACTTCCTCGAGCCGGATAACGAGGAGTTGTGGCTGGAGGCGATGCAGGCCGAGCGGGAGATCTGCGGCCCGATGCCGTGTATGATCCATTTCGGACCTGCGCAGAGGGTAGAGCGGGATCCGTCCGAGACGGTCTTCGGCGCTTCGGAGTACGCTAAAGACGGGCTGCTGGCCCTCACCGAGCGGCTTGGTCCGGGGCCGTGGCTGGCGCGGATGGAGGAGGTGATGGACGCCCTCCTGGAGAGCTCCTCTGTGCAGACCCCGGCAGGCCCGATCTGCTCGAACGAGGCCGAGGTCAATGGGGAGATGCTCCAGGTCCTCTCGCGGCTGTACTGGATGACCGGCGAGGAGCGGTATCTGGATATGGCGGAGCGGATCGCGGAGGCCTACCTGTTCGAGGTGCTCCCCCACACCCGCTACCTGCCGCCCACCTATTGGGACTTCGAGACGGAGCAACCGCTGCATAGCGAGGTCCGCTTCCAGGACCACGGATCTGAGATCATCCCCGGCCTGGTCGAGCTCTACCTGCTGGAGAGGGAGATGGGCCGTTCTCAGGCGGCGCGTTACCGGGAGCCGCTCCTGCGGATGCTGGAGGCGGTCCTCGCCAACGGGCGCACGGAGGGCGGCCTGTGGTACAGCATCGCGGACCTGGAGACGGGGGAGCCTGTGGATCGGGGCGTGGTGGATACCTGGGGGTACATCCTCAACGGTTACCAGGCCTTCGACCTGGCGGAGGGGACCGATACATATGCCGGTGAGATCGAGGGGGTGATGCGGGCCGTCACGGCCTATCGGTCCTTCCGTTGGGAGGGACAGCTTCAGGACGGCTACGCTGATACGATCGAGTCCATGTTGTATCTTTTGCCCTGGTTCGACATCCCGGAGGCCCACCGATGGGTGGACGACGAGATCGAGGTGATGTTTGCCAAGCAACTGTCGTCCGGCTTCGTCGAGGCGTGGTATCTGGATGGGAACTTCATCCGCACCGCCCTGCTGTATGGCGCGTACAAGACGCAGGGGGTCACCGCCCGGCCCTGGCGCTGGGATGTGCAGTTAGGGGCGGCGTATGCTCCGGCTGAGGAGGCGCTCTACATCTACATCGGCGCTGAGACGGCCTGGGAAGGGCGGCTCCGTTTCGACGAACCCCGGCATCGCACCATCTGGAACCTGCCCTTCGAGTACCCCCGGCTGAATGGGTCGCCGGAGTGGTTCGTCGTCGAGCCGGAGGGCACATACCAGGTGGTGGATCTGGACATGGGGGCGTCGTCCACCTACTCGGGCCAGGTGTTGATCGAAGGGCTCCCGGTCCGCCTGGACGGAGGGGACCGGACGGCGGTGCGTTTGAAGGTGGTGGAGCAGTAGATGCGGATGCGTGGACGGGCGGAACTGTTCCCTGGGCTGATGGCGCTGTGAGGAGGAAAAGCGTGGAGGCTGTTCAGCGAACCCGTCTTGCTGTTCAACGTCGTTCTGCGGGTCTCGCCCGCGAGACGTGGTTGCTGGTCGTGGTGACGCTCTGCCTGCTCGTCGTCACCTCGATCCCTGTCGCCTACGGCTATCTCACCACACCGCCCGACAAGTGGTTCTCCGGCGTGGTCTACAACGTCCACGACACGGCCCAGTATTTCTCCTGGATGCGGGAGTCGGGCTGGGCGTTGTTCATCGAGAACCGGCTGACCTCGGAGCCCAATCGGCCCATCTACCTCAATCTCCACTGGTGGATCCCGGGGCGGTTTGCGGCCTTGGCGGGCCTCTCGCTTTCCCAGGTCTACCAGCTCTTCCGGCTGCTGACCGTTCCGCTGGTGGTCGCTGCTCTGTACTTCTTCTGTCGGCGTCTCTTCCGCGACCGGTCCCGCCGCCGGTTTGCCTTCCTCTTGGCGACCCTCACCTCGGGCCTGGGGTGGGTCTGGGTCGTGGAGAAGTACCTGATCTCCCCGCACACGCTGGACTTCCCCCGCGACGTGTACACGCTGGCGGGTAACTCCCTGTGGGTGATGACGGCTACCCCCCATCTGGCCTTCGCCCTAGCGGTGACGCTGTTCGTGTTGCTGCTGGCATTTGAGGGGTATCGCCGGGGAGGGGCCTGGCCCGTGGCGGCGGGTCTGGTCGCTCTGTTCCTGGGGATGGGCCATATCTACGACCTGGTGACGGTCTGGGCGGTGCTGGGGCTCTTCGGCCTGCTGGTGACGCTGCGGGACGGCTGGTCGTGGCGCACCTTCTGGCGGCTGGCGGTGGTGGTCCTGCTCTCCGCCCCGGCCCCCCTCTACTGGGGGTGGGTGGCCTCAGACGCCAACCCGATGTGGAAGCAGGCGCTGGCCCAGTACGACAACCTGGGGGTCTTCACGCCGGACCCGGCCCACCTGCTTATCTTGCTGGGCCTCCCCTTCCTCGTCGCTCTGGTCACCTTTAACGGCGTCGTCCCTCTCCGCTGCCAGACGGACAAGCAGCTCTTCACCAAGGGATGGTTCGGCGTCACCCTCCTGCTGATCTACCTCCCCTTCCGCTTCCGCATCATGTTGCTGACGGGGTACCAGCTTCCGATGGCGGTGCTGGCCACCTGGGGGCTGTTCGACCACATCCTGCCCTGGCTGCAGGAGCGGGTAGGGGGTGTGCGTACCGGCATCGCGTCTCTGCTGAACCGGGACCGTCTGGGCCGCTGGGTGCCGCTCCTCTTCCTGCTGGCGGTGCTGCCGACCAACCTCTACCTGGTAGCCTGGCGGGTGATCGACCTGGGGCGGCACGATTACCCCTACTATCTCTACCAAGACGAGGTCAAGGCACTGCGCTGGCTGGAGGAGAACACAGACCCGGATGAGGTGGTGCTGAGTTCGTTCACCGTCGGTCATTACATCCCGGGGTTTGCGGGGAACCGGCCCTTCCTCGCCAACGCGGTGATGACGATGGACTCCCACCAGAAGGAGCAGATGGTGGCGGCCTTCTTCGACCCCGCCACGCCGGAGGCGGAGCGGGAGGCTCTGTTGCGCCGGTACGGGGTCCGGTATCTGTTCTACGGCCCCGCCGAGCGGGCGTTGGGGGGGTACAACCTGGCCTCCTCCCCCCTCTTCGAGGAAGTGTTCTCCTCCGGGGAGGTGCGGGTCTACGGAGTGCGGCGATGAGGGAGGGCGCTTTGGAGAGGCAGAACAAGGGGGGGCGGGATCGGCTGGCGATGGCAGCCCTGGGGCTGCTGACGTTCGTCAGCCGCATCCCTTTCCGAAGCCACGTCCTCTACCACTGGGACTCGGTCAACTTTGCCAACGGGATGCATCACTTCGATGTGCTCCAGGAGCACCCCCATCCGCCGGGGTACATCCTCTACGTCTGGCTGTGCCGCCTGGTGGACCTCCTGTTCCACGACGCCAACGCGACTATGGTCTGGATCAGCGTCGTGGCCAGCGGGCTGGCAGTGGTGGCCCTGTACCTGCTGGGCCGGGCGATGTGGAACCGCCGGGTGGGCGTGGCGGCGGCCTTGTTCCTGGCCTCCAGCCCCCTCTTCTGGTTCTACGGAGAGATCGCGCTACCCCACACGCTGGATACCTTCCTGGTGCTGCTGGCCCTCTGGCTTCTGTACCGGGTGTGGCAGGGGGAGGATCGGCTTCTCTGGCCCGCGGCCGTGGTCCTGGGGATCGCCGGCGGCGTGCGTCCGCAGACCCTGGTCTTCCTGCTCCCGGTGACGCTGTACGCTGCGTGGCGGCTGGGCTGGAAGCGATTGCTCCTGGCCGGGCTGCTGGGCGCGGCGGTCTGTCTGGCCTGGTTCCTGCCGTTGGTTGCCAGTTGTGGCGGGGTTGGACCCTACCTGGGGAAAATGTCCACCTACTCCGCCCGTTTCCAGCGGAGCACCTCGGTCCTGGTGGGGGCCGGGTGGTCGGGGGTGGCCTACAACCTGCGCAAACTGGGCCTCTACACCGCGTACGGCGCGGCTGCCGCCCTCATTCCGTTGGGGCTCTACACCGCCACCCGCCTGGTCCGTCGCCGCTGGCCCCGACGGTGGGACCGGGTGGCCTTCCTGGGGCTGTGGGTGGCTCCGGCAGGGCTTTTCTACAGCCTTATCCATATGGGGCAGCAGGGACTGGTCTTCATATTCCTCCCCGCGCTGCTGCTCTTGGGGGGGCTGGGGCTGGATCGGTTGCTCCCGGCCCGGCGTGGCTGGCAGGCGGCGGCGGCCCTGGTGGTGGCCCAGGCCGCGGTCTTCTGCCTGGTCCCTGAGTATCCCCTGGGGCCGGGGACGCAGCGGCTACTGACCCGGGAGACGGTGGTCCGTTCGGACCGCTACTACGGGGATCGGTTCGCCGCCGTCCGCGATAACTTCCCGCCGGAGAGCACTCTCATCCTGGCGGCGAACTGGGACCACGTCCGGTACTACCTCCCGGAGTACACGGTGCTCCCCTTCGCCGCAGCCCAGGACTGGGCAGGGGAGGCCCACCCCTGGGGGGAGGACCCTGCCGTCGAGGGGAGGACAGCGCACCTCGCGCGGCAAGAAGGGGTGGCGGTCGTTCTCTTCGACCCGGCCCTGGCTGCCTACAACGACACGCCCGCGCTAACCCAGGGGGTGAGGCTTGCGCACGGTGACATACTGGCGTTTCTCAGGGTCTCGGAGGAGCTAGCCTTTGAGTGCTGCCGGGATTCGTTTGGGCTGGTCCGCAGATGAGACAGATGAGGGAGGGAGGATGGCGTATGCGTAGGTCCTCTTGGGCGCTCGTTGCCCACGGATCCCTCAAGGCTGGCCTGGGGTTGCTCGTTCTCCTCGGGCTGGTGGCGCTGGGGACATCCCTCTGGTCCCCCGTCTCCCGGGCCCAGGGGTTCGGGTGGAGCACGCCGATCAACATCTCCAACACTCCCAACAGCTCCTGGTTCCCCGACCTGGCGGTGGATGGTTACGGGAATGTGCACGTCGTGTGGTGTGAGACCACGCACGTGGAGGGGCGAGGGGAGTCCGAGCAGGTCTTCTACACCCGTTGGGACGGCGAGGAGTGGCTTCCCCCGAACGACATCGTGGCCCCCCAGTTCTTTATCCACCGGAACGCCATCGCCGCTGGCCCGGCAGGGGACCTGTTTATGGTGTTTCGGAAGGCGGTGACAGGGGGGTATGGGCTGTTCTTTATGTCTGCGCCGGTGTTTGATGCCTGGTCGGCGGCCGCCTGGTCTCCTCAGCGACTGGTGGGCCCGGACCTCCACAATTACATGGCGGATATGACGGTTGACCGCTGGGGGGTCCTCCACGTGGTCCTTGACGACGTGGGGGAACGGAGCGACATCCTCTGCCCGGGCGGGTGTGCCGACATCTACTACCGGCGTTCGGCGGACAACGGGCAGACATGGTCGAAGCCGTTCAACCTCTCGACCTCCATCCTCGGGTCCAGCCGGGAGCAGGTGAAGGTGGACCCTACCGGCGTGATCCACGTTGTCTGGGACGAGGGGTGGGACCGCCTTTCGGGAATTGGGGACCCTCTCTATAGTGTCTACCGCTCCTCTTTTGACGGGGGGCTCACGTGGGGTGAGCCGGTCACGATCACCCACCCGACCACCGGCACCGCGCAGTTGACCGTCGGTGCCGACGGGCGCGGGGGAGTGATGCTGGTCTGGCGCAACACGGAGCGGGATGAGATCTTCTACCGGTGGTCGGCCGACCGGGGGGAGACCTGGTCGGCTCCCCGGGCGGTCCCGGGAGTCTTCGCCCGCCCCTGGACCATACCCTTTGACCTGTATGATATGGACACCGACAGCGCCGGGCAGATCCACTTGCTGGTTGTCGGTCGCCAGAGTCTGGATAGCGGTGCCCCGCTGGGGGTGTACCACCTCGTGTGGAACGGTAGCGCCTGGTCGTATCCAGTGCGTGTCTACGCCGGGCCGGGGCTTCCAGAGTATCCCCGGTTGGTGATCAGCCAGGGAAACCACCTTCACGCGGCCTGGTTTGTCCGTGACGATCTGTGGCACGGAGAGAACTACGAGGTCTGGTACAGCGAGACCTACTCCGCCGCACCCCAGGAAACCCCTGTCCCTCTGCCCACACCCACGCCCACGCCGGTTCC
>DQUX01000369.1 GCA_015662065.1 Anaerolineales bacterium
AGAAAAGCTTAACGTTGGGGGAGATGAAGGTTAGCTCTTTACTTTTGCATCAGAAGCGAAGGCACAATTTGCGCGGTTCCCAAGGAACCGCCCTTGCCACCGGAAGTAGGATCGGCCCCGCCGATGTTATACACTAAGCCGGTTAGACCCGAAAGGGACAGTGATGGCAATCACGGACGGGGTTGGGTGATAGAGTGGGGGTGAACTGAGGTGTGGTGGCCTTTCTTATTGGGGATCATCGTCGGGGTCGCCATCGGATTGCTTTATGGGATCAGGTGGAAAGTGGCGCTCCGCTCCCATGAGGCGCGGCTCGCCGAGGTCACTAAACGGGCCGAGGAGGCCGAAACCCTCCGGGAAGAAAACGAAGAACTGAAGATCGAGCTCGAAAAGGCGCGGGCGACCCAGGAAGCCCAGGAGGAGAAACTTCGGTGGGCCGAGGAGGCCAAAGAAATCCTCCGGGAGACCTTCCAAGCGCTGGCCAGCGAAGTGCTTAAAACAAACGCCGATGAGTTCCTGAAACGGGCGAGGGACCAACTCGAAGCCATCCTCGCTCAGGTCCGCGGCGATTGGGGTGCCCACAGGGAGGAGTTGAAAGGCCTCATCAAACCCCTGGAACAGACCCTGGAGAGGATGGACGAGCAGGTCCGCCAGCTCGAGCGTAAACGGGAAGGGGCATACCAGTCTCTCGTCGAACAGCTCCGCCAGCTAGCCAGCGCCCAGGAGAACTTGCGGGCATCCGCTTCACAGCTGCTGCAGGCCCTCAAGGCGCCCACGGCCCGGGGACGGTGGGGGGAACTCCAGCTCCGGCGCGTGGTGGAATTGGCCGGCCTGCAGAAACATGTGGACTTCGAGGAACAAGCCCAAACGGATGAGGGCCGCCCCGATATGATCGTCCACCTCCCCAAAGGGGGCATCCTGGCGGTGGACGCCAAGGTCCCGATGGATGCCTACCTCGCCGCGGTGGAGGCCACGGACGAAACCACCCGCCGCCAATATCTCGCAAACCACGCCCGGGCGTTGCGGCAAAGGATCCATGATCTCAGCCGAAAACGCTATTGGGAACAGTTCGATGGTTCCCCCGCGTTCGTGGTCATGTTCGTCCCCTCCGAGGCCTGCATCGCCGCCGCCTTCGAATGCGATCCCACGATCCTGGAAGATGGCTTCAAAAACGGCGTCGTCGTGGCCTCCCCGACGACGCTCCTTTCCCTCCTCAAAGCCGTAGCGTACGGGTGGCAACAGCACGAGATCTCAGAGAACGCCCGGGAAATCACGCAACAAGCCCTGGAGCTTTACCAACGGTTCGTCGTGTTCTTGGAGCACTTGAAGAGGGTCGGCGATCGGTTGCGACAGACGGTGGAGTCATACAACCGGGCGGTGGGGTCGGCCACCAACCGGCTCCTTCCCGCAGCCCGACGCCTGGAAGAACGGGCCTCCCGGGAGTTGCCCGAGCTTCCCCCGGTGGATGAATCCCCGCGCCCCTTGCCACATCCCGAGTCCGAAAGTCCGGGTTGAGGAACCCCGGAGCGACATCCTCTGGCCCCGCGGTGGACGCCGCCGATCACGTGTGTCCGCCCGGCTACAGTACGGTTTACCCCGAGGGGGTCAGGACCGAAAGGGTATAATGGGCTTCGCGGGGGCGGGGGTTGTGGTGAGTGTGGGGAAACGCGGGAGCCCCTTGTTCCAGGACAACGCGCGGGGTCCACAGAGCCCACTGGGTGGGAACTCGGAGACGATGGCGGAGTTGAGTTCACGTCCCCGGGCGAGGGAAGTCCCTCTTCGCGGATCCCGTAGGAGGCTCAGAAAAAGCGGCATAAACGGATATCCCCTCGCCACTCAGGGCAGGGAGTGCTCCCGCGGCTGGAAGGCCGTTGGACACGAAAAAAACGGCCGGGGGGTGTTTCGGGGTGAGCATATTCGAGCTTCATCGGGCGGCGCTAGATGATTACAAGGACTTCGTCCGCTCCTTCGTCAACGTGGTCGATGACCGCCTCCGGGAGTTCGTGGAAAAAAAGCTCGGCGAGGATGAACACCTCTGGCCTGAACCCCTCGTACAGCTTTCCCCCGCCTATGCGAAGGATGCGACCATAGATGAACTCGTCGAACGGGGCCTCCTCCACCGGGAGACCGCCAGGATCTTCCGCTCCCCCGAGGGTCGGACGTATCGCCTTTACAAACACCAAGTAGATGCCATCACCAAAGTTTGTTCCGGGGAAAGCGTGGTCGTCACCAGCGGGACGGGTTCCGGAAAAACCTTCTGCTATTTCATCCCCATCGTGGATGCCGTGGTCCGCCGCTCCAACGGCTCGGGACCGGTGGCCTTCATCATCTATCCCATGAACGCCTTGGTAAACTCCCAATACATCGCCCTGCAGGATCTGAAACGCCGCTACGAGGAGCGGACCGGGAGGACCTTCCCCGTGACCTTCGCGAGGTACACCGGCGAGACCCCCGAGGATGAGCGGGAACGCATCCGACGAGAACCTCCCCATATCCTCCTTACCAATTACGTGATGGCGGAGTTGCTCCTCGTCCGTCCCGAGGATAGGCCCCTGATCACGTCCGCGGCGGAGGGGGAAGGCCCGTTCTTCCTCGTCTTCGATGAGCTCCACACCTATAGGGGACGACAAGGGGCCGACGTGGCCATGCTGGTGCGGCGTTTGAAGGCCAGGATTGGCCGCGAGAAGGTCATCCACATCGGCACCAGCGCCACCATGGTGGCCCACCGGGATGCCCCGCCGGAGGAAGGGAGGAAGGCCGTGGCCGACTTCGCCACGAAGTTTTTCGGCCATCCTTTCTCCCCTTCACAGGTGGTCGAGGAAACGTTGGAACCTCTGACCGTCGGCAGTCAGCCCTCCCCCGAGGAGCTCCGGGCTTCCTTCCAGGGGCCACTGCCGGACTCCCTCGAGGAGTTCCGCCGGCATCCCCTGGCGCGATGGGTTGAGTACAACCTGGGGGTGGAAACAGTAGGGGGGAAGTTGAAGCGCCGCCAACCCAAGACCCTCTCCGCGGCCGCGCGGGAGCTCGCCGAGGCCACCGGCCAAGGGGTGGAACGTTGTCTCGCGCGCCTCCAGGAGCTTTTGCTCAAGACAGCCGAGCTGAACCGGGATCGCGAGGAACCCGTCTTCGCCTTCAAGCTTCACCAGTTCATCAGCCAGGGGAGGGCGGTTTATGCTACCTTGGAGCCCCCCGATAAACGCTCCTTTTCCATGGAAGGGGAAGCCGAGAGCGAGGGGGAACGCTTCTACTTCCCCCTGAAGTTCTGCCGGATTTGTGGCCAAGAGTACTATCACGTCATCCGCCGGGGAGACCGCTTCTACCCCTACCCCGAGGGAACGCGGGAACTGGACGAGGAAGCCGAGGAGGGCTATCTCATGGTGCCCCCTTCGGGTGACGATTGGAACGATGACTTCATTCCCGACGACTGGCGCGGCCCCGGTGGCCGCATCGGTAATACCTGGAAGGACCGCGTTCCCCAAGAGGTGTGGGTCCGACCGGATGGGGCCTTTTCCCAAAACGGGTTGAAGGACGCCATCAAGGTGTGGTGGCAATCGCCGCGTTTTTGGCTTTGCCTGCGCTGTGGCGAGTACTACGACGAGAAAACGCGGGAGTTCTCCAAACTGGCCTCCCTCTCCACCGAAGGGCGCTCCTCGGCCACTACCGTGCTGGCGGTCTCCCTATTGCGTCACGCCGCCAAGACGAAAGCGGCCCGGGACAAGCTCCTGAGCTTCACCGATAACCGCCAAGATGCCTCCCTCCAGGCGGGCCACTTCAACGATTTCATCCATGCGGTGGTCCTGCGATCGGCGCTTTACGACGCGTTGGCCCGGAAAGGGGAGCTGAAACACTATGAGGTGGCCGAAGAGGTGGTGGCCAGTTCCGGCATCGAGCTACGGGACATCGCGCAGAACCCTAACCTAAGGCCCCGGACCCATTTAGCCCAGGAGGTTATGGATACCTTCCGGGAGATCACCGAGTACCGCCTCCTCCAGGACCTTCGCCGCGGTTGGCACGTGGTACAGCCGAACCTCGAAGATGTCGGCCTCCTCGTCATAGATTACTCTGGATTAAAGGAGTATTGCGAAGACAACGGTTTTTGGACGGGGGTTCCCATCATCGCGGAGCTCCGACCCGAGAGGAGATATCGAATAATCCACACGTTCTTGGACCACTTCCGCAGACGTCTTGCCATCCACGCCAAGGTACTCACCCCGGAGCATCAACGAAGGCTGCGCAAACGGGCTGAGCAGTACCTGAACGAATTCTGGGGCTTGGACCCTTCGGTGGAAGAATTGCGTCCAGCTCCCTATTTCGTGCTCCCGGGCAAGTCCTCCCGCGAGGCAAAGGGGTACAAGTTGTCCGCTAAAAGCGCGTTGGGGCGATTCCTCCGGCGGGAATTGAATCTGGATTCTGCTCGGTACGAAGGCTTCATCCGAGAGCTCTTGGAGGTGCTCACGGGCCTCGGGTTCCTGAGGGAGTGCGAGCCGGTGGAAGATCATCGGCGTTTCCAACTCGACGTGGGTTGTATCCTATGGCGTTTGGGGGACGGTTCCCGTCCCCCTTCGGATCCCGTGCATACCAGGCGTCCTTGCCCGGAAAGGAGCTTGGGGGTAAATCGGTTCTTCCAGCGTTTTTACCGCGAGGTGGCACGGGAGCTCGTGTACTTGGAAGCCCGGGAGCATACGGCCCAAGTGGTGGCGCCGGGCGAGCGAGAACGCAGGGAACGCCGTTTCCGCTGGGAACCCCAAGACCAAAGCGATCCCCAGTTGGGACGCCGGCTCCCCTTCCTGGTTTGCTCTCCCACCATGGAGCTAGGCATCGACATCGCCGATCTGGATATGGTGCATATGCGCAACGTGCCCCCCGGCCCCGCCAACTACGTCCAGCGCAGCGGCCGCGCGGGGAGGCAGGGGCAGCCCGGTCTCATCATCACCTATTGTGGGGCCTACAGTAATCACGATCAGTACTTCTTCCGCCATCCGGAGGAAATGGTGGCCGGTAGCGTCCGGGCACCCCGCCTCGACCTCACCAACGAGGCCCTGATCCGCTCCCACATCCACGCCGAATGGCTGGCCCAAACCAGGATCCCTTTGGGGAGATCCATCGGAGAAGTGATCGAAACCGAAAACTTGGAGGAACTCCCCCTAAAGGAAAACGTGGAAAG
>DQUX01000352.1 GCA_015662065.1 Anaerolineales bacterium
CGGCAGCCTCGGTCTCGTAGACCGAGAGCCGGCCGACCGGCCCGTTGTCTTGCCTCGGCCAGCATATTCTGTTGTTATTGTGCAACAACTCTATTTTTATTCCAAGTTTGACACATAGATATCGGGCCACGACTGACCCTCCGAGGGGAGTGATGCGACGATAGTTATGTCACGTTGGAGCGCAAGTATGCTTTCCCCCGGCGACGTCCCGGGGCTCAATACTCAGCCTCACCACCCTCTCCTTGGCCTCTCAGGTCAGCGCCAAGGTCATCTGAACGTCTTTTTCAGCCTCCAGACGCACTGCGCCTGCGGGGGGCGCCGAGGAGATGGCCGGTGTCGCCGGCGGCGCGGCAACCGACGAGGGCGGCGGCGCGGTGGTGGCCAACGTGGCAGGAGGCGCACCCGATACACGACCAGAGCTCCCAAGTCCTCCAGCATCCACACCATGCATATAGGCTCACCGGGCCCTGGTGGCTTCCCAGGAGCAGGGCCGGTCATTTGCCAAATCCACACAGCCAGGAGTACAATAGTCCCGAGACGGCTACGCATAGCAGACACCTCCTGTTAGAGTTATGTCTGCCAGCGTAGCCGTTCTCGGCTGGTTTGTCAAGGTCCCAAAGTTAGGGGCGGCATATACCTCTGGTACAGCAGCGACGGGACGTTGACGGGCAATCGGGTCTTCGGCAACCGTGCGGAGCAGCAAGATGGCGGCGGGGTCGCTGTGGGCTACAGCCCCAACGGCACCTTTGAGAGTAACGAGGTCTTCGGCAACGAGGCCCGATACGGCGCGGGGTGGTATCTCTTCTACAGCGACGGCGGTACGCTGACGGACAACTCCGTGCACGACAACGAAGGCTCCGAGAGCGGCGGGGGGATATACCCCCTCTCCAGCGACGACGTCGCCCTGGAGGACAACGACATCGCGTCCAACAGCGCTACCAGCGGGGCGGGGGTGTCTCTGGTGGGCAGTAGCAGGGCCCTGCTGACCGGCAACCAGGTCCGCGACAACACCGGCGGCGAGGGTAACAGTGGGATCGAGGTCCGCGGCAGTAGCGGTGTCACGCTGAGGGAGAACCGGATTCACGGGAACGGCGGCGGTGAGAACGGTGGCGTGTGGATACAGCAGAGCAACAACATCACCATGACGGCGAACGTCATCTACAGTAACACGTGTATGGATGACGGAGGCGGGCTGTATCTGCGGGATAACGGCACCGCCACGCTGGAAGCGAACGTCATCTACCGGAACACGGCCGGATATGGCGGAGGGATGTACCTCCTGGACAACCCGGCGCCGCTACGGTTTGTCAACAACATCGTCGCTGACAACCAGGCCAGCATGTCTGGACCAGGGCTCTACGTCAAGGGATGTTCCCCCCATCTGCTGCACACCACGCTGGCCCGCAACACCGGCGGCGACGGAGTGGGGGTCTACGTGACCAGCGGAAGCGCCTATCTCACCAACACCATCCTGGTCAGCCACATCACGGGGATCTACGTCAGCGGCGACAGCACGGCCACGCTGGAGGCGACGTTGTGGGGGAGTGGCCCCTGGGCCAATATCGACGACTTGGGCGGGACGGGTTCCATATACGTCGTTGCACCAGCCCTATGGCCCCCCCCCGCCTTCCTGAATCCCGCTGCTAGCAACTACCACATCAGGGCCGGCTCGGCGGCCGTCGATGCGGGGGTGGACGCCGGGGTGACCACCGACGTAGACGGTGAACTCCGGGTGCGCGCGCCGGACATCGGCGCGGACGAGATGCGGGCGGTCTACCTGCCGCTGGTGATGAGGACTTACCCGTAGCCCTGTATCACTGGTCATAGATCTGCCCTTCGTCTTCGTTCGCTTCGCTCAACCGCTCAGGCCGCGTCAGCATGCACGCGGCCTGAGCGGAGGGCCCGAGCGAAGCGAGGGGCCGCAGTCGAAGGCCGTTCGCATTCTGCCCAGGGTCGGCGGGAGACGGTCAGGGCGCACCGGTTTTGGCGAGCAGCGCCACGAACTCGGCCAGCACGATGGCGGTGGCCCCCCACACTTCGTGCCCACCCACGGCGTAGAAGGGAATGCACACGGGTGTACCGCCGATGACCCACTCCTCCTCGTGACGGATCGCCGGGTCCAGGAACAGAGAAAGGGGGATCTCCAGCAGCTCGGCCACTTCTCGAGGATCGGGCCGGAAGGCGGGGCGCTGAGGGGTGTAGGTCACGAACGGGTGAACCAGGTTGTGGCTCGGCGGGATGTAGAGGGGGGTCAGAGGGCCAAGCAGCTCCAGGCCGTCGGTGGCGATCCCCAGTTCCTCTCCGGCCTCGCGGAGCGCCGTCTCCCGAAGCGTCCCATCCCCCTCCTCCCACCCACCCCCGGGGAGCGCCACCTGCCCCGCGTGGTGGTCCAGGTCGGAGGTCCGCAGGGTTAGGACCAGGTGGAGCGGGCCGCGAACGGGGTATAACAGAAGCAGCACCCCCGCCTGCCGGGGCGGGGTGCCGTCTGGAGGCCGTAAGGGGCGGGGCCGGGGGGCCATCGTGATCTGCGCCCGGATCCCCGGAAGAGGCCGGCGCATCGCTGCACGGACCTGTTCAATGGTGGGGCTGGCGACGGCTCCCGAGGCTGACATCTCTTCTTGCCAATGGCTCCTCTGCCGGTAGGAACCCATCATACCCGGCTCGGCGGAGCTTGGCAAATCCGCCATCTCGTCTATACTATATATTGGGCTCTGGCGAATTCTGTTTCAGATCGGCGGGTCACAGACCCGCCTAGCGTGGGTTTTCTCAACTGAAGCCGGCGAAAATCTGCGTCCCTGGGAGGTGATGAGTTGGCCGAACGGCAGGGTGCTGCCCCTCCGCTGGTGGTAGATGGGCTCACGTTCCGCTACCGGGCCCGTCCTGAGCCGGCGATCCGCGATGTCTCGTTCACGCTGGAGCCCGGCGAACTACTCCTGGTGGCTGGCACCAGCGGCTGTGGCAAGACCACCCTCATCCGCTGCATCAACGGCCTGATCCCGCGCAGCTACAAGGGGGAGTTGAGCGGGCGGGTGCTCCTCCACGGCCAGGATACGGGGGGGATGTCCCTCTCGCGCATCTCCCAGATCGTCGGCACCGTGCTGCAGGACCCGGAGCGGCAGATCCTAGGCGCCCACGTCTTCACCGAGGTCGCCTTCGGCCTGGAGAACCTGGGGGTACCCCGGGATGAGATCGTCCGGCGGGTGGAAGAGACCCTCGACTACCTGGGTATCTCCCACCTGCGGGGCCGGGAGACCTTCTACCTCTCCGGCGGCGAGAAGCAGAAGGTGGCCCTGGCGGGGGTGCTGGCGATGCGCCCCTCCATCCTCCTGCTGGATGAGCCCCTGGCCAGCCTCGACCCCGCCAGTGCCCAGGAGGCCCTGGCCCTCTTTCGCCGCCTTGTCGATGAAGGTGTCAGCATCCTGCTCGTCGAGCACCGCGTCGAGGATGCCCTGAGCATTCATCCGGACCGGGTACTCTTTATGGAGGCCGGGCGCATCACCTACTCCGGGCCGGTGGACGGTCTGATGGAGGTGGTGGACCATCGGCAGGTGAAGTTGCCCGCCCCGGTGGTGATGCAGCACGCCGCCGCCGGCCCACCTCCCGTCTTCGAACCCGCCATCCAGCCGGACGGCCGGGAGCCTCTGGTGAAGTTCGAGGACGTCTCTTTTGCCTACGGAGACGGGCCAGAGGTCCTGCACGACGTCTCTCTCACCATCCGCCGGGGCGATATCATCGCCGTGCTGGGGCCCAACGGTGCAGGGAAGACCACCCTGGTCAAGCATGCCATTGGCCTTCTGAAGCCACGCCAGGGAAGAGTGCTGGTCGAGGGGCGGGATACCAGAGAGATAAGCGTGGCGCAGATCGCTCACACCCTGGGCTACGTCTTTCAGAGCCCTAGCCACATGCTCTTTGCGGCGACGGTGCGGGAGGAGCTGGCCTTTGGCCCCCGGAACCTGGGGTATGGCGAACCGGAGATCGCCGCGGGGGTGGAGGGGGCCATCGACACGGTCAACCTGCGGGGGCTGGAGGAGTACCCCCCGCTGGCTCTCTCCTTCGGGCAGCAGAAGCGGGTCAGCATCGCCGCCATCCTGGCGATGCGGTCCAAGATCCTGGTGATGGATGAACCGACCTCCGGTCAGGACTACTGGAACTACATGGCCTTTATGAACGGCATCCTCCAGATGCCGGGCTTTGCGGCGGTCCTCTTCATCACCCATGATCTGGACCTGGCGATCTGCTATGCCAACCGGGTCATCCTGATGCACGAGGGCCGGATCGCTTCCGATGGCCCACCGGCCGAGGTGCTGACCGCCCCCGGCCTGCTCCGGCGGTGCCGGCTGGTGCCAACCTCGCTGCTGGAGGTCAATCTGAAGCACCTGCCGGAGACTGGGCGCTTTATGTCGGCGGAGGCGCTGGCCCACGCCATCGCCGGCACCCCTGGGCCGTCCCGAACCCAACCGGAGGCGCCGGTGTTGTAAGGGTTGAGCGTGGGTGTTGTGTGTGGTTGGATATGCGCACGCAGATGATCGGCAACGCCAAATGGAGAGATCATTGGAAA
>DQUX01000290.1 GCA_015662065.1 Anaerolineales bacterium
CCGCCTCCTTGAGCCGCTGCAAGGCTTGGCGGTCCTCCCGCAGGTCGATGCCCTGTTCTTTCTTGAACTCGTCGGCGATGTAGTCGATGACCCGCTGGTCCCAGTCGTCGCCGCCCAGGAAGGTGTCGCCGCTGGTCGCCTTGACCTCCACCACCCCCTCGCCGACCTCTAGGATGGAGACGTCGAAGGTGCCGCCGCCCAGGTCGAAGACCAGGATGGTCTCCGCTCCTTCCTTATCCAGCCCGTAGGCCAGGCTGGCGGCGGTGGGCTCGTTGATGATGCGGAGCACCTCCAGCCCGGCGATCTTGCCGGCGTCCTTGGTGGCCTGTCGCTGGCTGTCGTTGAAGTAGGCCGGGACGGTGATGACCGCCTGGGTCACTTCCTCCCCCAGGTAGGCCTCGGCGTCCTGCTTCAGCTTGCGCAGGATCATCGCCGAGATCTCCTGCGGCGGGTATTCCTTCCCCGTTTGGGGGATGGAGACCCGGGCGTCTCCCGCCGGTCCGCTGATGATCTTATAGGGCAGGATCTGGCGGGCCTTCTCCACCTCCGGGTCGTCGTACCGGCGCCCCATCAGCCGCTTGATAGAGAAGATGGTGTTCTCCGGGTTGACGATGGCCTGCCGCCGGGCGGTCTGCCCCACCAGCCGTTCGTCGGTCTTGGTGAAGGCCACGACGGAGGGGCACAGCCGTCCCCCCTCGGCGGTGGGGATCACCACCGGCTCTCCTCCCTCCAGCACGGCCACGACTGAGTTGGTCGTGCCCAGGTCTATGCCTACGATCTTTCCCATTCCGAAACCTCCGTCTCTGTCTTAAGTTCTGCACATTGGCGTTTTTCGTTCGTAGTGACGGCCTTAGCCGTTCCAAACGGGAAAAAGTAGATGAAGCCGCTACTACGGGCTCACGCCACCCTCACCCGCACGCTGCGGCTGGGCGGGCGAAGGGAGCGTAACGCTCGTCGCGCGCGACGCTTCAGGCGGGTGATGAACCCCTCCGCCCGGGGCAGGCGGATCGTGAGGATGCCGTCGGCCAGTTCGGCCCGGGCCCGCCGGGCGTTCACCCGGAAGGGCAGGCGGAGGGTGCGCTGCCAAAGACCCACCTGTCGCTCCCGGATGTGCCAGCCGTGTTGGCCCACCGTCCGGTCCCGGCGGGCCTCAGCGCGGATGGTCAGCCGGTCCCCCCACACCTGCACCTCCACGTCCTCCGGGTGGACGCCGGGGAGGGTGGCCTTGACCATCAGCCCCTCTCGGGTCTGGATCAGGTCCACGGCCGGCTCCGGGGCGGCCCAGCCCCCGGGCAGCGGATCCAGAGGCCAGCCCAGCGCCCGTCGCAGGGCGGCCACCTCGGCAAACGGGTCCCAACGCATCAACATATCCACCACCTCCCTCCTCTTCCGCATCAGCGTGCCAGGCGCAACGGTTTTCCCCAGCGCCTGGTGCAGGGGAATGGTACCGCACGATTATGAGAAGGGTATTAGAGGGAGATTAGAAGTGTATTAGAGGGGCCAGACATCCTGCCGGTGGGCGGCGGGTTGATGGGACAACAGCCCAACGCCGCGCGGCCATCGCGCAGGCGGGCGTGGTCCAGGGGATGCCGGGTATCGTAGGGGCTACGCTTTGGCCTCTCGGCCGAAGATGTGCGCCAGGGTGCGGGCGATCCAGAAGACGATCCAGGCGGTCAGTAGCACCCCCGCCAGGGCGATCCGCTGCTCGTCCACCACCGGCTCCACGCGGACCCCCTCCGGGGTGATCTCGACCACCCCCAGAGGACGGGCCCGCACACCGCCGCCGCCGCCGCCCCCCTCTGCCTCCTCCTCCGCCGGCTCCTCGCCGCCGCCGGAGCCGAACCCCAGGCCGAACCCATAGGCCACCTCGGCCACCGGGATCACGGTCCGTCCCTCGGCGGTGACCGGCCGGCCGAAGGCGGCGTTGACGTTGGCCTTCCGCCGCAGGTCCTCCACGGTTTCAAACAGTCTCTGGATGTTATCTCCCATCGCTTTTCTCCTGATGGTTGGTAGTACTTCACCAACGCGAATTTGAATGGTCAGGCCTCTCCTGCCCGGCGACCGGTAGGGCGCAGCACCGCTGCGCCCCTACGGGCCGCCGGCTACCGGCGGCAAAGCCGCCCTTCGGCGGCTCCCTCCCCTTCGTACGGGCAGGAGAAGCCCGCGAAGGCGGGCTTGGC
>DQUX01000049.1 GCA_015662065.1 Anaerolineales bacterium
CCCCTGCCGCGGCACCTGTATCTACTGCCCCACCGTCCCGGAGGCCCCCAAGTCCTACTTGCCCGACGAACCAGGGGTCCAGCGGGCCCGCCGCTTCGACTATGACCCCTTCACCCAGACCAAGGGACGGGTCCAGGCCCTGGAGAACATCGGCCATCCCACAGACAAGGTGGAACTCCTCATCCTGGGGGGCACCTGGTCGGATTACCCCGTCGACTTCCAGGAGCGGTTCGTCCGTCGCTGCCTGGACGCCCTCAACGGGGTCGAGGCGGGGTCGCTGGAAGAGGCCCAACGGCTCAACGAGACCGCCACCCATCGACAGGTCGGCCTCGTCGTGGAGACCCGCCCCGACTGCGTCACCCTGGAGGAGGTGCAAAGACTCCGCCGGCTGGGGGTGACGAAGGTGCAGTTGGGGGTCCAGAGTCTGGACGACCGGATCCTGGCCCTCAACCGGCGCGGCCATACCGTCGCCCAGACCCGCACCGCCGTCCGTCGTCTCCGCCTGGCCGGCTTCAAGATCGTCCTCCACTGGATGCCCAACCTGCTGGGGGCCACTCCGGATAGCGACCAGGCCGACTTTCGGCGGCTCTGGGACGACCCGGCGCTCCGGCCCGACGAGTTGAAGATCTACCCCTGCCTCCTGATCGAGGGCACCGAGCTGTACGACCTGTGGAGGGAGGGGAAGTACGAGCCGTACGATGAGGAAACCCTGGTCCGGCTGCTGGCGACCTGCAAGACCCTCATCCCCCCCTACTGCCGGGTCAACCGGCTGATGCGGGACATCCCTGCGCCCAACATCGCCGCCGGGGTCACCAAGTCCAACCTGCGCCAGATCGTCCAGCGGAGGATGGCCCAGGAAGGACAGGCCTGCCGCTGCATCCGCTGCCGGGAGGTGCGGGATGCACCGGTGGACCCCGAGACACTCCGCCTCACCGCCACCCCCTACGAGACCGAGGGCACGGTGGAGCACTTCCTGGCCTACGAGACCCCCAAGGGGCGACTGGCGGGGTTCTTGCGGCTCTCGTTCCCCCAGGTGAGACCGGAGATGGAGGAACTGGAGGGCTGTGCGGTGGTACGGGAGCTCCACGTCTACGGGCCGGCCCTGCCACTGGGCGACCGCAGGGAGGAACGGGCCCAGCACGCCGGGCTGGGAACCCGCTTGTTGGAGAAGGCGCAGGAGATGGCCCGCGACGCTGGCTATCCCCACCTGGCCGTCATCGCCGCCGTAGGCACACGGCCCTACTACCGGGAGCGGGGGTTCGGACAAAAAGGGACATACGTGGTAGACACTTCAGTGCCATCCGTTCGTAGTAGGCACTTCAGTGCCATCCGTTCGTAGTAGGCACTTCCGATGAACTGACCTACTACCGCCGGCCGAGCCGGGCACCGGCCTACCATCGGCGTGGAAGGGGACAACCTCGTGCACATCAGGAGCCTGGAAGCAACACCCAGACTCGCATCGCGGCGGTCCTCAATGGCGTGACCGGGCGGGTGACTTATATCCAGCGCAGCCAGGTGGGCGTGGCCGCTTTGGTGCTCTTCTACAAGCAAATCCGCGCTGCTTACCCGGAGGCCAAAGTCATCTACCTGGTCCAGGACAACTGGCCTGTGCACAAGCTGCCGGAAGCCCTGCAGGCCGCAGCGGAGCAGCGCTTAACGCCCCTGTTTCTACCGACCTACGCCACCTGGCTGAATCCGATTGAGAAGTTGTGGCGCTGGCTGAAACAAGAAGTGCTTCACCAGCGGTTCGGATGCCCTGCTGCGCTATGTCGGCCTATTGCCCGATTAATTTGTCAAAGTGCAAAAGCCGTCACTACGAACTAAGAACGCCGGAATCGAAGGAAACTTTGCGCTCTTTGTGGTTCGATACCAGCCGCAGGCGGTCGGCAACACCGGAG
>DQUX01000090.1 GCA_015662065.1 Anaerolineales bacterium
CCTAATGGGGAGACCACCCGAAATGCGGGATACGGAATACGCAATACGTACTGCGTATTCCGTAGCGCGTATGCGGCGGGCTAGCCCAGGAGTTCCTTGTACTTCTCCGCCTCTTCCTCGATGAAGGCCTTGAACTCAGGTGAATCGGCCCGCATCAGGTTGCCCAGCTCCGCGGGGTCGGTCATCTCGATCTTCACAAGCCATCCCTCGTCGAAGGGGGACTCGTTGATCAGGTTGGGCTCCCATTCCAGCTCTTCGTTCACTTCGGCGATCTTCCCGCTCACCATCGCGGGAACCCGGCCCACCCACTTGCCCGACTCCATGGACATAAAGGTCTGCCCCTGCTGCACCTCCCGCCCTACCCGGGGGGCCTCCACGAAGACGATCTCCTGGGCGATCTTCTGCCCGAAGTCGGTCATCCCCTGCACCACGACGCTCCCCTCCACCCGGGCCCAGCCGTGCTGGCGGTCGTAGTACAGGTCGTCGGGGAATTCGATACCGGCGATGTTCATCCTAATCCTCCCTCATTAAATTATTGGCTCATTGATCATTGACCCATTGATCATTGACTAACCGGTCATTCCTCACCCGTCAAACGTCAGCCGTGAGGTATGTCTCCAGCGGCGGCATCTCCCGCAGCCTCTCGGTGAACTCCTGCACCGTCTGGGCGAACAACTCCCCCTCCGAGGAGGAGACCCATTTGACCAGAAACCGCTCCGGCTCGACGCCGGTAAACTCCAGGAGAGCCCGGAGGACGGGCATCCGCCGGGCGGTGCGGTGGTTGCCGGTGGCGTAGTGGCAATCCCCGATGTGACAGCCCAGCACCATCACGCCGTCCGCCCCCTCCCGGAAGGCACGGATGACCAGTTCCGGCGATACCCGGCCGGAGCAGGGGACGCGGATGATCTTGAGACTGGGCGGATACTCCAGGCGGCTTACCCCCGCCAGGTCCGCCCCGGCGTAGCTGCACCAGTTGCAGAGAAAGCCGATGATCTTGGGCTCGTAGACCTGTTCGCTCACCGCGTTTCTCCTTAAACGGGACACGGAGTATGGAATACGCACTACGCACCGCGCGTTGCGTATTGCGTATTCCGCAACTCCGTTCGCATCGCGTAGATCGCCCCCATCATCTCCGAGATCAACTGCCGGTCGGTGAAATGGCGTAGGGCGATGGCCTTCGAGGGGCAGGCACCGGCGCAGGTACCGCACCCCTTACACAGCACCTCCACCACGTGGGCCACCTTCCGCTCCTCCAGATACTCGATGGCCGTGTAGGGGCAGGTCTGGATGCACAGGCCGCACCCCACGCACATCATCTCGTCCACCACGGCGGTGGCCGCCTCGACCTCCACCTCCCCCTGCTGGATGATGGTCAGAACCCGCGCCGCCGCCGCCGCTCCCTGGGCCACCGAATCCGGGATGTCCTTAGGCCCCTGGGCGCACCCGGCGATAAAGACCCCCTCGGTCATCGTCGCCACCGGGTCCAGCTTGGGATGCTTCTCCTTAAACCAGCCGTCGGCGTCGGTGCTGATGCCGAACATACGGGCCACCTCGTGGGCGTCGTGACGGGGCTCCAGACCGACGCTCAGGATGACCATGTCCACCAGCAGCCGCATCTGTCGCCCGAGCGCCCTGTCCTCCACATAGACCGCCAGCTTGCCGTCTTCGGCCAGGATCTCTGAGGGACGCCCATTGATAAAGACGACCCCCTCCTCCTGCAGCCGCTTGTAGAACTCCTCGTACGCCTTGCCGCCGCTGCGCATATCGATGTAGCACTGGTAGACACGAGCGCCGGTCTTGCCGTGGACCAGGTGGGCCAGCTTCAGGGAGTACATGCAGCAGACCTTGGAGCAATAGGGATGGTAGTTCTCGTCCCGGCTACCCACACAGTGGATGATGGCGACGCTCTTGGGCTCTCCCTCGCCATCCCGCAGGAGGATGCGGCCGGAGGTGGGACCGGCCCCGCTCAGCATCCGCTCCACCTCCAGGCTGGTGAAGACGTTGGGATACCGGCCATACCCGTAGGCGGAAATGCGCCGGGCGTCGAAGACGTCGTAGCCGGTGGCCAGGATGATGTTGCCGACCTGCACCTCCAGGTTCTCGTCCTCCTGGGTGTAGTCGATGGCCCCGGTGGGGCAGACCTTCTCGCACAGCTTGCAGCGACCCTTGGTGAAGAAGAGGCAGCTCTCCCGGTCGATCGCCGGGATGTTGGGGATGGCCTGGGCAAAGGGGCGGTAGATCGCCTTCCGCTTCCCCAGCCCCACCTCAAAGACCTCATCCGTCACTTTCTTGGGACACTTCTCCTCACACGTCCCGCAGCCGGTGCACAGGTCCTCCTTCACCGACCTCGCCCGCTTGCGGATGCGGACGGTGAAGTTGCCCACGTACCCCGAGACTTCCTCAACTTCGCTATAGGTCAGGAGGGTGATGTTGGGATGCCGACCGGCATCCATCATCTTGGGGCCGAGAATTCAGGCACTACAGTCCAGGGTGGGGAAGGTCTCGTCCAACTGGGCCATCCGGCCGCCGATAGAGGGCTCCCGCTCGACCAGATAGACCGGGTATCCGGCGTTGGCCAGCTCCAGGGCAGCCTGGATGCCGGTGATGCCCCCGCCGACGACCAGCGTGGCCGGGTGGATAGGAACGGTGTTGATGCTCAACGGCTGATGGTGGTGCACCCGCAGGACGGCCGCCTCGACCAGGGCCTTCGCCTTCCGGGTGGCCTCCTCCGGGTCGTCGTGGACCCAGGAGCACTGCTCGCGGATGTTGGCCATCTCGAAGTAGTAGGGGTTGAGCCCTCCCTCCCCCACCGCCCGCTGGAAGGTGGGCTCGTGCATCCGGGGGGTGCAGGCCGCCACCACCACCCGGTCCAGCCCCAACCCCCGGATGTCCTCCTTGATCAACTCCTGGCCCGGGCCGGAGCACATAAAACGATAGTCGCGGGCCACCACGACACCCGGCAACTCCGCCGCCCACCGGGCCACCCCCGCGCAGTCCACCACACCGGCGATGTTGGACCCACAGTGGCAAATGTAGACACCGATCTTCATCAGCCCTCACCTCCGAAGAGGAAGCCTTCCACTTCCCTCAGCCGCTCGATCCCCTTCACCTCATAGGGCAGAAGCGGCAGCTTGACCAAGGTCATGCGATCACCGTACTCCTCGTACAACATCTCGATATAGGGACGCTGCATCTCCATGCGCTGGCGAAGGAACGCGCCGTTGGGGTCCACAATCACGTCGTTGATGATAAGGTACCGAACGTCAAGCCCGTGCTGTTGCAGATCCCTGATCACCCTCCTGCTCTGATAGACGCCCAGCGCTTCGGGAATCGTCACCAGAATAAACTCCACGTTGGCCGGGTCGCCGAAGAAGCGCATGGTCTGCTCGGAAAGCTCTCTCCAGCTCCGGATGATCTCGAGGAACGGCGTTCTGGACAGCTTAAACGAATCCCGGACCTCCAGATAGACCTTGGGGGCCACCCGCAGGTGCTCCAGAAAGCGTTGGGGCAACCCCAGGAGTCGCAGCGTATCGCCGGCCGGTGCCGTGTCCCAGATGATCATGTCGTAGCGCCCATCCCGCACCCGCTCCAGGATATAATCCAACATGAACTCCTCCTGGATGCCCGGCGCCATTGCCACGTAATCCACGACCTCGTCGTAGGGCAGGTCGATCAACGCCGACGCTGCTGCATACACCTCCGGTCCGAACTTCTCCTTCCAGCGGCGCATCACCTCGTCGGGGTCGATCTCCAGGGCATGGAGGTTCTGCGCCCCCGGCACCGGCTTCTCCGTCGGCCCGATCTCCATCTCAAAGATGTCCGAGAGGGATGGGGTGAGATCGCTGGAGATGATCAGCGTCTTTCGGCTGATCCGGGCGTAGTGCAATGCCGTCGCCGCCGATGTGGTGGTCTTCCCCACTCCCCCCTTGCCACCGAACATCAGCACCCGTCTGTCGGTTCGATCCAGAGATGCAAGAGACATAATTCGAGCTTCAAGATTCGGGATTGCAGATTGCAGACTCGAATCTGCGA
>DQUX01000107.1 GCA_015662065.1 Anaerolineales bacterium
GAAGATCACACGGCCAATATCCATCCCAAGATAAGGAGTGAGGACGATGAAACTGGATCCAGAAGCGCGGTACGCCAAGACCCACGAGTGGGCCCGAAAGGAGGGGGATGAGATCGTCTGTGGCATCAGCGACCATGCCCAGGAATCCCTCTCCGACGTGGTCTACGTGGAGCTGCCGGAGGTGGGAGACACCCTCGAGAAAGGGGAGCCCTTCGGCGTGGTGGAGTCGGTGAAAGCCGCCTCCGACCTCTATATGCCGATGGGAGGCGAGATCACCGGCGTCAACGAGGCCCTGGAAGACACGCCGGAACTGGTCAACCAGGACCCCTACGGCGAGGGCTGGATGATCCGCTTCATCCCCTCCGACCCCGCCGAGTTCGACGACCTGATGGACGCCGATGACTACGAGGCGTTCGTGGCGGAGGAGGAGGGGTAAAAGGAGGCAGGCGGCAGGAAATAGGGGATACGTATCGCGTGTTGCGTATTCCGTGATTCGTAGGAGGCGAGATGCCTTTCATTCCACACAGCGATACGGACCGGGAGGCGATGCTGGAGGCCATCGGCGTCCGGTCCATAGAGGAGCTGTTCAAGGATGTGCCGGAGGGAGCCCGCTTCCCTCAGATGAACCTCCCACCCGCCTTCTCCGAGATGGAGGTCCGGTGGGAACTGGAGTCACTGGCAGAGGCCAACTTCACCGCCGCCGACGGCCCCTGCTTCCTGGGCGCAGGGGCCTACCGCCACTTCGTCCCCGCCGTGGTGGACGCGGTGCTGCGCCGGGGGGAATTCTACACCACCTACACCCCCTATCAGCCGGAGATCAGCCAGGGGACCCTCCAGGCCATCTTCGAATACCAAACGATGATCTGTGAGCTGACCGGCATGGAGGTCTCCAACGCCTCCCATTACGACGGCGCCACCGCCACCGCCGAGGCGGTCATCACTGCCATCAACGTCCACCGGTTGAGGCGACGCAAGGTGGTCCTCTCCCCCTCCGTCCACCCCGAGTACCGGACAGTGGTGCGGACCTACACCCAGGGGATGGGGCTGACGGTGGTGGGGGACAACGGATCGGCAGGATTGACAGATCTGTTGGATAAAGAGACCGCCTGTCTCATCGTGCAATACCCGGATTTCCTGGGCCGGTTCGAGGACCTGACCCCGCTGGCCGAGGCGGCCCACGAGGCGGGGGCGCTGTTCGTGGTGGTAGCGGACCCTATCGCGCTGGGGCTGCTGAAACCGCCGGGGGCCTTCGGGACGGACATCGTGGTGGGCGAGGGGCAGGGGATGGGAGCCGGGCTCAACTTCGGCGGGCCGTACCTGGGCTTCTTCGCCACCCGGATGAAGTATGTGCGCAAGATGGCCGGTCGGCTGGTGGGTCAGACGGTGGACGCCGAGGGGAAACGGGGCTTCGTCCTCACTCTCTCCACCCGCGAGCAGCACATCCGCCGGGAGAGGGCCACCTCCAATATCTGCACCAACCAGGGGCTCGTCGCGCTGGCGGCGGCGGTCTACCTGGCCGCCCTGGGGAAGTGCGGGATGCGCCAGGTGGCGGAACTATGCTATCACAAAGCCCACTACGCCGCCGACCAGATCGACGGGCTGGCCGGCTATACCGTCCTGCGGGATAAGCTCTTCTTCAAGGAGTTCGTGGTCCGCTGCCCCCGGCCGGTCCAGGAGATCAACGATCTGCTGCTGGATGAGTGGGGCATTATCGGCGGGTACGATCTGGGGCGGGATTACCCCGCGTTGAAGGATCATATGCTCCTCTGCGTGACGGAGATGAACACGCAGGAGGAGATCGATTTGCTGGTGGAGGCGCTGAAGGAGATCGCAGGTTGACCCCTCTATGAACAAGCTGCCCGCGTTGACCTGATGAGGAGGATACAATGAGCGACAAGTTGATCGATCTGATGAACCGGGCCATCGCCCGCGAGATTCAAGTGTCCATCCAGTATATGTGGCAGCACATCCGCATCGGCGGGCCGTACGCGGCCTCCATCGGCGGCGTCTTCAAGGAGATCGCTATCGAGGAGATGAAGCACGCCGAGGCCATCGCCGAGCGGGTGGACTACCTGGGCGGGGTTCCCACCACCAAGCCGGCCCCCATCACCGTGGGGGAGGACTGGCGGGAGATGCTGGGGCTGGATGTGAAGGCGGAGGAGGAGGCCATCGCCCTCTACCGCGAGATCGTCGAGACGGCTCAGGCCGAGGGAGATTACACCACCGCCCGCCTCTTCCGGCAGATCCTGATGGACGAGGAGGAACACCACGACGAGTTTCGGACGCTATTGGAGTAGCTATGGGAAAAACAGCAGTTGAACCCTTGATCTTCGAGATCTCCCGTCCGGGCCGATGCGCGGTGGCGCTGCCGGAGCCAGACGTGCCCCCCGCCGACCTGCCCGAAGGGCTGCTGCGGGAGGAGCTGGGACTGCCGGAGGTGAGCGAGCCGGACCTGGTCCGTCACTACACCCGCCTCTCCCAGATGAACTACGGGGTGGACATTGGCTTCTATCCCCTCGGCTCCTGCACGATGAAGTACAATCCCAAGATCAACGAGGAGATGTGCCGCCTGCCGGGCTTCGCCTACCTCCACCCCTACCAGGACGAGGAGACGGTGCAGGGGGCCCTCTTCCTGATGTATTCCCTCCAGGAGTTCCTCAAGGAGATCGGTGGGTTCGCCGCGGTCAGCCTCCAGCCGGCGGCAGGGGCCCACGGGGAGCTGACCGGCGTGCTGATGATGCGGGCCTATCACCTGGACCGGGGGGAACCCCATCGGGATGTGATCCTGGTCCCGGATTCGGCCCACGGCACCAACCCCGCCACCACGACGATGAGCGGCCTGCGAGTGGTGGAGATTCCCTCGGACGACCGGGGCAACGTGGACCTGGCGGCGCTGAGGGCGGCCTGCGAGGCGCACGGCGACCGGCTGGTGGGGATGATGCTGACCAATCCCAACACGCTGGGACTTTTCGACGAACACCTGGAGGAGATCGCCGGTCTGGTCCACCAGCACGGCGGGCTGATGTACGGCGACGGGGCCAACATGAACGCCCTCCTGGGCATCGCCCGCCCCGGCGACCTGGGCTTCGACGTCCTCCACTACAACCTGCACAAGACCTTCAGCACCCCCCACGGCGGCGGTGGCCCCGGCTCCGGCCCCGTCGGCGCCGCCCCCAGCCTGGCCGACTTCCTCCCCGGCCCCATCGTGGCGATGGATGAAGAGCGTTCCTCAGAAGAAGCCCCCTTCTTCACCTTCGTCACCCCGTCCAAGTCCATCGGCCGGGTGAAGGCTTTCCACGGCCACTTCGGTGTGATGGTGCGGGCCTATACCTATATGCGGATGATGGGGCCGGACGGGCTGCGGAAGGTGGCGGAGTACGCCGTGCTCAACGCCAACTACTTGCTGCACCGGATCAAGGGGGCGTACCGCGTTCCGTATGACCGCACCTGCATGCACGAGTTCGTCTGCGAGGGCCGTTTCCCAGACGCGCCCGGCGTGCGGGCGCTGGACATCTCCAAGCGGCTCA
>DQUX01000052.1 GCA_015662065.1 Anaerolineales bacterium
CAAGATGTCCACCTCTGTATGCGACGTGATCACGCCCACCGCTCTCTGGTCCCCCGCCGACACCCTCAGCCCCCGCGTGCGGCGGCTGCGCGATCAATTCTGGGACTTCTACGACCGCGACTACACCAACGAGGTGCGCGGTTTCACTACCGGCACCCCCTGGGACCAGGTCTACGCTCCCTGGAACTGGACCAACGTTCCTGAGATGATGATGTTCCTGCAGGGAGCAAAGACCTACCTGCTGGCCGACGCGACAAGGGTGGAACTGCCGCCCGGCTTCTGGAACGAGCCGCTGGTCGTGCGGCGGGCGATCTTCTTCAAGCGCGTGCTGGAGGAGTACCTGCCGGTGCAGATCCTGGAGGGGGAACTCATCGTCGGCTCCCACTTCTCCACCGCCCTCTCCCGCACCCTCACCCGCCCCGAGGCCCGGCGGTACGCCCGGCAGGAGAAGCGGTTCCTCAAAGAAGTGCAACGATTGAACGGCCTGGGCATCGGCAACTGCGGCGCCGTCCCCGGTCATCTCATCCCCAACTACCCGCGCATCTTGCGGTCTGGCTGGCGGGCGATCAAAGAGAAGGCGGACGCCATCGCCTGCGACCCTGCCTCTACCCCCGGCCAGCGCGACCTCGCCCGTGCCATCTCCATCTGCGCCAACGGGGTGCGGATGCTGGTCGAACGGTACGCCGCCGAGGCCGACCGGCTCGCTGCCCAGGAGGACGACCAACAGCGCCGGGCGGAACTCGCGGAAATTGCACGCATCTGCCGCAAAGTCCCCTGGGAGCCGGCTGAGACCTTCCCCGAGGCGCTGCAATCCCTCTGGTTTGCCCACATGCTGGTGCTGGTGGCCGAAGGTTACCCTGGCCCCGGCGTCTCCCCAGGCCGTATAGATCAGTACCTCTACCCCTACTACAAGGCCGATGTCGAGGCCGGCCGCCTGACCCCCGGGCAGGCCAAGGAGTGGCTTCAGTGTCTGTGGATCAAGCACAACTACGCCTACGACTATCAGGGATGGGTGGGCACTAACCAGGGCATCAATTCCTCCTTCGGACAACTCATTACTCTGGGCGGGACCGATGAGAGTGGCGAGGACGCCAGCAACGAACTGACCTACCTGATTCTCGACGTCATTGAGGAGATGAATCTGCTGGAGCCCAAGCCCAATATCCGTCTCCACGCCAAGACCCCCGACCGGCTTCTCAACCGGGTGTTGGAGATGATCGGCAACGCCCAGGGGAGCCCCTTCCTTATCAACTTCGACGGAAACGCCATCGCGGGGCTGCACTGGGAAGGGTTGCCGGAGGAGATGCTCTGGGACTACGCCCCCGTGGGCTGCCTGGAGAACACCCTCCAGGGCTGCGACCGCTCCGGCACGGTGGACGTCAACCTGAACATCGCCAAGGCGGTGGAATTGGCCCTCCACGACGGTAAGGATGCGGCAACCGGCGCCCAGGTCGGCCCGCGCACCGGCGATCCGCGCACCTTCGCCACCTTCGGTCAGTTCTTCGACGCCTTCAAGGCGCAACTGAAAGCCATCCTGGAACTCCTCATCGCTGCCAATGACATTGCCGACACAGGCCGGGCGCGGTTCGAACCAACCCCCTACGTCAGTGCGCTGGTGGATGGCTGCTTGGAGAGCGGGCGGGACATCACCGCTGGTGGAGCGCGGTACAACTTCATCACCGTCGAGGGGGTGGCCCTGGCGACGGCGGCCGACAGCCTGGCCGCAATCCGGAAGCTGGTCTACGACGAGCGGGCGGTGACGATGGAGAAGCTGGTGCGGGCACTGGACGCCAACTTCGAGGGGTACGAGCCGCTCCGGCAGACCCTCCTCAACAAAGCCCCCAAGTACGGCAACGACGACCCGTACGTGGACGACCTGGCGCGGGAGGTCAGCCGATTCTGGACCACGGAGGCTTTCCGACACACCACCCCGGCGACCAACAAGCGGTATCGGGGCGGCTACCTCTCCTGGAACTACTGGGTGGCCTATGCCCCCTCCACCGCTGCCACTCCCGACGGCCGGAGGCGAGGCCAGTTCCTCAGCAACGGCGTCTGCCCCGTCAACGGGGCGGACCGGCTGGGGCCCACCGCCGTGATCAAGAGCGTGGGCCACCTGGGGTTGGAGACCGCCCCCAACGGCGCCTCCCACACGATGAGCTTCTCCCCCGCCATGCTGCGCGATCCCGAGCACCGGCGGAAGCTGGCGGCGCTGCTACGGGCCTACGGGAAGGTCGGCGGCACCTGCCTCCAGGTCAACGTGGTCAGCCCCGAGACGCTGCGGGCCGCCCAGAAGGACCCCGAATCCTACCGGAACCTCCTGGTCCGTGTCACCGGCTACAATGCCTACTTCGTGATGCTGGGGAAAGAGATTCAGGAGGAGATTATTGCACGGGAGAGTCATGCGCTGTAAAGCGTGGGCCGTCCACGAATAAGGCACGAATACACGAATCGCGGATCACGAATGGCCAACAACAAAGGAGCTCCATCGATGCCGGAGTTGGTTCAAGACGCCACGGGTAACGATCTAACCTACCGGATCATCGGCGCGGCGATGGCGGTACACAATGCCCTAGGCCCCGGTTATAAAGAGAAGGTGTACGAACGAGCCTTGGCGACGGAGCTGGTGAGGCGAGGCATCGCCGTACAGCGGCAGGTCCCTGTGGAAGTCTACCACGCGGATGTGCCGGTGGCGCTGTTCTATCTCGATCTCTTGGTGGAACAGATGGTTGTGGTCGAACTAAAGGCGTTCAGCCATCAGCTGACCGGAGACGAGCTGGCCCAGGTCATCAACTACCTGAAGGCAACCCAGGCTCCGGTGGGCCTGCTTTTCAACTTTGGGCGACGCAGGCTCGAATGGCGGCGCGTGTTCCCCGGCAGGAACGCTGGCCCCGTCCAGCGAATAGGACGGGACGACGTACGGAGATCTATGCGCAGAGAGCGATGATTCGTGCATTCGTGTATTCGTGTATTCGTGTATTCGTGTTCCATTCGTGGACGGCCCCCACTGCAAGGTGAAGAACTATGACTTCAACCGGCCTCACCTTCAACGTCCAACGCTTCAGCACCGAGGACGGCCCCGGCATCCGCACCACCGTCTTCCTCAAGGGCTGCCCCCTGCGCTGTGCCTGGTGCCACAACCCGGAGGGGCTCTCCCCTAGATCTGAACTGATGTGGTACGATGTGCGCTGCATCGGCGCCCGGGATTGCCTCAGCGCCTGCCCGATGGACGCGCTGGAACTGACGCCCCAGGGAATGCGCATTGACCGCGACCGGTGCAACGCCTGCGGGGCCTGCGCCCAAGCATGCCCCGCCGGGGCGCTGGAGGTCATTGGGCAGGAATGGACGCCGGAAGCGCTCTTTGCCGAGGTGCAGAAGGACGCCGTCTTCTACGGGACCTCCGACGGTGGGGTGACCTTCTCCGGCGGCGAGCCAATGCGGCAGGCCGACTTCGTCCAGGCGGCGGCCCGCCTCTGCCACGAGGCGTCCATCCACGTGGCGCTGGATACCTGCGGGGCCGCTCCCTGGGAGCGGTACGAGCGGGTGCTGCCCTGGGTGGACCTGGTTCTCTACGACTTGAAGCTCCTCGACACCGACCGCCACCGGGAGGTCACCGGCGTCGACAACCGGCTGATCCTGGAGAACGGGCGCCGCATCGCCGCCGCGGGCAAGCCGATGTGGATCCGCACCCCTGTCATCCCCGGCTACACGGCGGACGAGGCCAACATCGCCGCCATCGGCGACTTCATCGCCGCCGAACTCCCCACCGTCCAGCGGTGGGACCTGCTGGCCTACACCAACCTGGGCCAGCCCAAGTACCATCGGCTGGACCGGCCCTATGCGCTGGAGGGGACGCCGCTTCTGACCCGCGCCGAGATGGAGGCGCTCCACGCCGTCGCCACTCAGCGGGTACCTGTGGCCGTCTGGTCGGGGGCAACACGCAACACGCAACACGCAACACGAAACACGTAACACGCAACACGAAACACGTAACACGTAACACGCCAGGAGGTGTGGCACAATGGGAAGCCGTTTTCCGTACCAGGATCCCGATTATGAAGACCACCTGGACGCTGCCCCAGGCCATCCGCATCTACCGACAGTACGGAGCCGAACTGGGCCTGCCTGGCTTCGCGGTCGAGCGGGCCGTGGAGGCCGCCGTGCCAGTGGAGACGACGGCAGAAACGCGCGTCGGGCGGCTGCTGGAGCGACGGCTGCACACACGCCCCGAAGTCTGCATCGAGCGGGCGCGCTACTGCACCGCCTCGATGCGAGAGACCCAGGGGGAGCCGCAGGTCATCCGCCAGGCCAAAGCGCTGGCCCACGTCCTGGCCAACCTGACCGTGCACATCGAGCCGTATGAACTCATCGTCGGCGCTATCACCGGCAAGGTGCTGGGCGCTGGGGTCTACCCCGAGGGCATCGGCTTCCGCGTGGAGGGGGAACTGGAGACCATCGGCTTCCGCGAGCCCAATCCCTTCACCGTCAGCGACGAGCAACTATGGGAACTGCGCGAGGAAATCTTCCCCTACTGGCGGGGCAGGACCCTGGAGGACGCAGCCCGCGCCCGTTGGTCGCCTGAGGTTTCCAACGTTATGGAACAAGCAGTGTAGGAAGTGTTTCAAGTTCCCGGGTTTCAGGTTTCAAACCGTGACCCGAAGCCTGCAACCCTGAGACCTGCGATCTGAAACAACTGGGAGAAACGACGATGTCTCTTCTTGCGATGTACCCTGGCCTGCTTGAGGCTCTTTCCGGGGAGATGACCCCCAAGTTCCTGGCGACCCGCTCCGCCGACGGCATCCCCAATGTGGTGCCGTGTACCTCGCTGATGCCCGCGGGCGACGTTGAGGATCGGTTGATCTTTGGCAACTTCCTGCTGCGCAAATCGGTGAGGAACCTGGAGGAAGATCCGCACGTGGGCATCCTGGTCATCACCACTGACCTGGAGGGCTGGGTATTGCAGGGGGATTTCGCAGGTTGGCAGCGGACGGGGCCCTACGTGGACCGCATTATGAGCACGGATCTTTTGCGCTACAACGCCTACACCGGCATCCGCAACGCCGGTATCGTCCAAGTGCAGCGGGTGCTGCGTCACTTCCGCATCTCCAAACTGCGTGTCCTGACCGACTACCTGCTGGCTCGCGCTGCTGTCCGCTCTCCCAGCCTGCCAGAGGAGGCGACGGCCATGCCTCTGCCGGTGCAGAGGGGATTCAGCCCGATGACGGCATTGCGGGTGCTGGCCTTCCTGGATGGGAAAGGATACCCCCGTGTGGCGCTGCTCCTCTCCCTTCAGCCAGCCGGGGCGCGGGCGCTGGCCTGGGCGGGCGGGCCGGACGGGGAGCTGCTGGCGGAGCTGCCGCCTGGCACTCCCGTCGCTGCCTGCCTCCTCACATTGGACATCGTCTCATTCCAAGCGAAGGGTCGCTGGCTGGGGGGACGTCGGCTGCTAGGGGTACCGACGGGGAGGATGGCGGTGACCAGTGTCTATGCTGGAGGGCCGCCCATCCCCGGACGGCAGGTGGCGTAGCGACGACAGAGGCAGGTCGCCTCACGTTGCCCAGGGGTGATGCGAAAGCCTCCTTCTGCCTCGAACACCCTCCCGGCGATGCGCTTGACAGTGGCATTGCCGAAAGTATAATGAAACGACTCCAGTTCCTGCGACAGGGCGTATACCGGCACCCCCCGACGGCGAGGTAAGAGATGTTGTGTGGCGTTCGCCGCGCGGGCGCCGGCCCATCGATCGACGTCTTTTGGAAGGGCTTCTCCGCCGGGAGGAGGAGGGGCTATGGCAGCATATGAGATCCGCCGATTGCCCAAGGTGTTGGAGGTCTACCTGCGGCTCTCCGAATATCCCATCCTGGCTCGCCAGATTCGGGAGCGGATGCGTCGGGAGCTGTTCGCCCGCGGCGTCATAACCCGGGAGCAGTTTGAGCAGGAGGTGAGGGCTAAGGCGCTCCTCACACAAAGAAAGGAAGGGCTGTCCGACCCGTTTAGGCAGGAATCGCCGGAGGAGTGGGCCGATCGGGTCCGCATCACCCGCGATCACCTGACCGACTTCTACTTCGCGCTGAATCTGCCGTACAGCCTGTTCGAGGAGATCGTCCGCTCCATACTCGGCGCCCGAAAGCCGGGCGAGGAGATCGTTTTGACCTTCAACCCGGAGTTGGCCCCCTGGGATATGCTTTTTGCCCAGGCCGAGGAGTACGAGAGGCTGCCGCCGGAGAAGCAGGCCCGAGTCCGCCACCACCTGCGGCAGATCGTTGTGGTTCTCATCCGGGGCATGATCAGCGATCAACTGAACTTCGTCGGCGTGGCCCGGGAGCGTTTCGACATCTTTGACCTGAAGGAGATCCGTCGTCGCCGCATCGGGCGGGGCAAGATCGGGGGCAAGGCGGCGGGAGTGATGCTGGCCCACAAGATCCTGCAGGAGGAGAGCCCCGACGACCCGCTTCCCGTTGGTCAGTACGTTACCATTCCCGACTCTTATTTCGTCGGTGCCGACGTTTTCTACGACTTCATGGCCCGCAACGAGCTGTTCCGGTTCTCCGATCAAAAGTATAAGACGCGGGAAGAGATCGAGGCGGATTACCCGGAGATCTACCGGCACTTCCTCCAGGGACGGTTTCCAGAAGACGTGGTGGATCGGCTGGCGGAGCTGGTCGAGGAGATGGACGGGGTTCCATTGGTGGTGCGTTCGTCGAGCCTGCTGGAGGATAACTTCGGCTATTCCTTCGCGGGCAAGTACGATAGCTTCTTCTGCCCCAATCAGGGCGACCCGGCCGAGAACCTGGAGGCGTTGCTAAACGCGATCCGTCGGGTGTACGCCAGCACGCTGAACCCCGACGCTCTCTTCTACCGGCGGCAGGTGGGGCTGCTGGATTACGACGAGCGTATGGCGATCCTCATCCAGCGGGTGGAGGGCTTTCGGTACAGACACTATTTCTTCCCTGCGGTGTCCGGCGTGGCCTTCGGGCGCAATCCGTTCCGCTGGAACCGGAAGATCCGCCGCGAGGACGGCTTTCTGCGGATTGTCTTAGGGCTGGGCACCCGGGCGGTGGACCGGGTGGCGAACGATTACCCGCGTATGGTGGCGCTCAGCCACCCCCACCTCCGCCCAGAGGTCATGCCGGCCGAGATCAGGAAGTACTCGCAGCGGTTCGTGGACCTGATCGATCTGGAGGACAACTCTTTCAAGACGCTCCCGGTCGCCGAGGTCATCGGCGGCGATTATCCCGCCATCGAATTGCTGGCTTCGTTGGACAAAGGGGATTACATCCAGCCCATACTCTTTCGACCGGTCAATCTTTCCCCCCCGTCGATGGTGTTGACCTTCGATCGGTTGCTCAAGGAGGAGAGCTTCGTCACGCTGATGAAGGCGATCCTGCATAAGCTGGAGCGGGCTTATGGCCGTCCAGTGGACATTGAGTTCACTGTGGAGATCGTGCCGGAGCGCCCACGCCCCCGGTTCATCATCCACCTGCTGCAGTGCCGCCCGCTCAGTAGCTGGCGGGATCAGCCGGCCCATCAGATTCCCCAGTACATCCCCCCCGAGGACGTGATCTTCACCGCAACCCGGCTCGTCCCCGAGGGCATCGTTTCCCGCATCGAGTACGTGGTCTACGTGGATCCAACCCGATACGCCCAGGCCCCCGACTACGTCACCAAGTATGAGATCGGTCGGATCGTGGGGCGGTTGAACAAGAAACTGGAAGGACATCGCTACATTCTGATCGGGCCGGGCCGGTGGGGCAGTTCCAATATCGACCTGGGGGTGAAGGTGAGCTATGCCGATGTCTACAATACCTCGATGCTGGTCGAGGTCGCCTTTGCCGGGGCGGAGGGCGCGCCGGAGGTCTCCTACGGCACTCACTTCTTCCAGGACCTGGTGGAGGCCAACATCTACCCTCTGCCGCTCTACCCCGATGGGGAGGAGGCGATGTTCAACCAGGAGTTCTTTGAAAACGCGCCCAATATGCTCACCTCCTTCCTGGCGGACGAGGAGCCGTACGCTTCCTACATCAAAGTCATAGACGTGCGGGCGGTGACCGGAGGGCGGTTGTTGGAGGTGGTGATGAACGCCGAGGAGGAGAAGGGGGTGGGGTACGTACGGAGCTACGAGGAGTAGGGCCGACGGAGCGGGCACGGTGGATAGGGACCTTTCGAGATTTAAGCAGCAGGCCGCCTGGCGGGCGGTGGAGTTTGTGGAATCGGGTATGGTGGTGGGGCTGGGGCACGGCAGCACGGTCGCTTTCGCCCTGCATCGCATCGCCCGGCTGTTGCAGGAGGGGCAACTGCGGGACGTTCTGGGCGTGCCGTGCTCGCGTCAGGTGGAGGCGGAGGCCCGCCGTCTGGACATTCCGCTGACCACGCTGGAGGAGCACCCGGTGGTCGACCTGACCATCGATGGGGCGGATGAGGTGGACCCCGACCTGAATCTGATCAAGGGGGGTGGGGGGGCGCTGCTGCGGGAGAAGATCGTCGCCCAGGCCAGTCGCCGCGAGATCATCGTGGTGGACGAATCGAAGCTCTCACCCGCGCTGGGAACCCGCTGGCCGGTGCCGGTGGAGGTGGTCCCCTTTGGCTGGCGGTCGCAGGCGGCCTACCTGGAGTCGTTGGGGGCGGAGGTGACGCTGCGTCGGGGCAGCGACGGAACCCCCTTCAGGACCGACCAGGACAACCTGATCCTGGACTGCCGTTTTGGCCCGATCCCCCATCCGGCCGAACTGGCGGCGCGGCTGGACCGGCGGGCGGGTATTGTGGAGCACGGCCTGTTTCTGGGCCTGGCGACGGATGTCATCGTCGCCGGGGACCGAGGGCTCCAGCACCTCAGGAGTGATAAGGGATGACCCCTTTTGCCGAGGCGGTGCGCCAGGCCACCGGTGTCGAGGTGATCGTAGCAGCATAGGCCCTGCTGGCTTCAGCCGCCCCCCACCTCCGGCCGGGCCAGCCGTCGCTCCCGCTCCCACGCCGGCAGGTCCTCCTTCTCCGCCATCACCGCCCGCAGCTCGAAGATCTGATCCCGTAGCAGGGCCGCCTTCTCGAACTCCAGGTCCTTTGCGGCCCGCTTCATCTGTTTCTCCAGCTCCCGGATCAGGCGGGCCAGCTCGTCCTTCGGTAGCTGCGCCGGGGTCAGGCCCGGCTCGTGGGCGGCAACGGTCTCCCTCCGCACCCGGTCGGTCAGGTCGCGGACCTCCTTGACGACGGTGGCGGGCACGATGCCGTGCTCCTCGTTGTACCTTGTCTGAATCTCCCGCCGCCGTTCCGTCTCCTCGATGGCCCGTCGCATCGAATCGGTGACCCGGTCGGCGTAGAGGACGGCGGTCCCGTTAACGTGCCGGGCCGCCCGACCGATGGTCTGGATGAGGGCGGTGTCCGACCGGAGGAACCCCTCCTTATCCGCATCCAGGATCGCCACCAGGCTCACCTCCGGCAGGTCCAGCCCCTCCCGCAGCAGGTTGATCCCCACCACCACGTCGTACACCCCCAGCCGCAGGTCCCGCAGGATCTCCACCCGCTCCAGGGTCTGCACCTCGCTGTGGAGGTAGTGGACCTTAACGCCCATCTCCCGCAGGTAGTCGGCCAGGTCCTCCGCCATCCGCTTGGTCAGCGTGGTCACCAGCACCCGCTCCCCTCGGCCCACCCGCTCCCAGATGCGGCCGATCAGGTCGTCCACCTGGCCCTGGGCCGGCCGGAGGATGATAGCGGGGTCCACGATGCCGGTGGGGCGGATGATCTGCTGCACCACCTGCTCGCTCCTCTCCAGTTCGTAGGGGCCGGGGGTGGCGGAGGTGTAGATGGCCTGGTTGACCCGGGCCTCGAACTCCTTGAAGGTGAGCGGGCGGTTATCCAGCGCCGAGGGGAGTCGGAAGCCGTACTCCACCAGCACCTCTTTGCGGCTGCGGTCGCCGTGGTACATCCCCCGGACCTGGGGGATGGTCATATGGGATTCGTCCACCACGAGGAGGTAGTCGGCCGGGAAGTAGTCCATCAGGGTCCAGGGAGGGGAGCCGGAGGGGCGTTGCTGGAGGTGGCGGGAGTAGTTCTCGATCCCGGCGCAGTACCCCACCTCCCGGATCATCTCGATGTCGTACCGGGTCCGTTGCTCCAGCCGCTGGGCTTCCAGGAGCTTTCCCTGGGCCTTGAGTTCGGCCAACCGCTGCTCCAGCTCCGCCTCGATGTCGGCCAGCGCTTTCTCCCGCTTTTCCTCGGGGGTGATGAAGTGCTTGGCGGGGAAGATATGGATCTCCTCCAGCTCCGCCAGCACCTCGCCGGTGAGGGGATCGATCTCCGTGATCCGCTCTACCTCATCCCCCCAGAAGCCGACGCGGTAACCGGTCTCACCGTAGGCGGGCATCACCTCCAGCGTGTCGCCGCGGACGCGGAAGCGGCCCCGCGCTAGCTCCAGGTCGTTTCGCTCGTAGTAGATGCTCACCAGGTGGCGGAGGAGCGTCTGGCGGCGGTGCCGCTCCCCTCGGGCCAGCCGGACCACTACCCGGCCCCACTCCTCGGGGTCGCCGATGGCGTAGATGCAGGAGACGGAGGCGACGATGATCACGTCTCGGCGGGAGAAGAGGGCGGTGGTGGCGGCCAGCCGGAGTCGGTCGATCTCCTCGTTAATGTCGGCATCCTTCTCGATGTAGAGGTCGTACCTGGGGAGGTAGGCCTCCGGCTGGTAGTAGTCGTAGTAGGAGACGAAGTACTCGACACCGTTATGGGGGAAGAACTCGCGGAACTCGGCGTAGAGTTGGGCGGCTAGAGTCTTGTTGTGGGCGATCACCAGCGTGGGTTTCTGGACCTGCTCGATGACCGCCGACACGACGTAAGTCTTCCCCGTCCCTGTGGCCCCCAGCAACGTCTGGTGCTTATATCCCTTGCGGATCCCCTCCACCAGCGCGGCGATGGCCTCCGGCTGGTCGCCGGTGGGCTGAAAGTCGGAGATGAGTTGGAACCTGGGCATAGGCCGTAGCTCCCCCCCCTTCATAGAACGTCAGTTCGATTATACTGCGGAGGGCCGATTCTGGCAAGGGTTGGGGGCTGAGCAACCCCACCCCCGGCGGCTGAAGCCGCGGCTATGAATAGCCAAGCCGCCCTCCGGCGGCTGCCTGCCGCCCCCGAAGGACAGCCCGGCGAAGGCCGGGCTTTGCTCCATCGTAGCCCGCGATTTCAATCGCCGGGCTTACCGATGACCTCCAGTATGGCCTGTACCAGTTCCCCATCCGGCTCCTGCCCCGCGTCCTGGCAGGCGTGGAGGTAGTTCTTCAGGATCGTCTGCATCCAGCCGCGGAAGGCCGGAGGATAGGCTTGGAAGAACGGAAGCAGGGTGCGCACCGCCTCCTGTGTCGCCGCCAGCGCCTCCTCCCGCCGGCCCAGGGCGGAAAGCACGTTGCCCAGGTTGCTCCGCAACCGGGCCTGCTCCACACGGTCTGCCTCCGGTGTGTGTGTCAGCATCGCCTTCCATACGTGGGCCGCCAGAGGCTGGAGCGTCATGCGGTGGGCCGGCTCGAGCCGGAAGGGCGCCTCGGGCTCGGGGCTGAGCAGGCGGCGGTCCATCTCTTTCAAATAGGGCAGGCTGTCTGCCCCCGCTTCCTTGAACCGATCCGCCAGCGAGGCGGTGGCCCGCTCTATCCACCCCCACGCCTCCTCCCGGCGATCGGCCGCGCTGCCGGCCCACACCCGCTCCAGCACGGCCAGCCCCCGCCAGGTCCGCCGGGCGATTTCCTGCGGGTCGTCCGTCATCTCCTCCGCCGTAGGCAGGGCGTGCTCCACCAGGGCTGGGGTGCCTGGCAGCCGCCGCGCCATCACGTAGTCGGCCAGGGGGTCCGGTGCGATGGGCGGGACGAGGCCCCCTTCCCCTGGTGGGAAGACCCGCCTCAGGCGGCGGGCCAGCCACTTGAAGGGGAATGGGGTGCCGGTGGAGGTCACGGGCCGCCCACGCTGCCGCTCCAGGAAGGCCACGACCTCGGCCTTGTGGGCGAATGCCCGCCCCAGGGTGGCCCCCACCAGCAACCCCTCTATCAGGTCCTGCACCTCCTCCGCGTCGTACCCCTCGTCCAGACCGTGGCCGTGCAGGATGTCCAGCCAGACCCTTCGCTCCCGATCCCATACGCGCCGCAGGACCTCGGCCTCATCGGTGGGGTCGTCCACCCCGGTCCGTTGGACGGCCAGCAGGGCCAGGGGGAGGATGAAGAGGGGGCGGTCGGGGAGGTCGGCGGGTCGCGG
>DQUX01000397.1 GCA_015662065.1 Anaerolineales bacterium
CGGGTTGCCTTCAATAACTTCAAAGCCACCAACCAGGCCATTCGCAAGGCCATCGAGGGGCGACCCACGCTGGCGCAACTGTTCAACGAGAAGGCCGCCGCCCGTCACCCGTTCCGATACGCGCCGTAGGGTGCAGGCATCTCGAGCCGGGGCGGTAGGGGGGCAGATGTTGTTCTCTGCCGTCCTTCTTTGGGGGTGGATGACGGGATAGGCTGCGTTGCATTTGAGTGACGTAGTGGTATAATCCCTCATGCCGCGCTGGTTTGGGCGCGGAGATTCTACGGTGTGAGGTGAAAGATGTTCCGTAATTTCGGTGTTCCGGAGCTTCTGGTCATCCTGGCAATCGTCATCATCCTGTTCGGCGTCGGTCGGTTGGGGAGGATTGGGGCCGAGCTGGGAAAGGGCATCCGGAACTTCCGGCAGGCCCTCTCCGGGGGAGAGGGGGAGGAAGAGGCCGAGGAAGCTCCGGTGTCTGGAGAACAGGTCTAAGGCGGTGGAAAGGGCCGTCGCGCCAGCCTGTGGAAGAGGGCGCTGATGGATTTCTTCAACGTCGGTACGAGCGAACTGGTCTTCCTCCTCCTGCTCGCCATCCTGTTGGTGGGTCCGAAGCGGGCGGTGGAGCTGGTGCAGCAAGTGAGGCGGCTGGCAGCCCGCTTGCAGCGGGAGTGGGCCGCCGTCCAGCGGGATGTACTGACGGAGGTGCAGTTGCTCAAGCAAGAGACCCTGGCGGCGGCCGGGCCGGCCTTGCAGGAGGACCTGCAGCGGATAGCGGAGGAGACGAAGGCGCTCGAGCGGGAGGTGGTGGCGACTGGAGAGGCAGGCCGTCTACAGGTACCGGGAGGGGGAGTGGTCGTCTCGTCTCCTGAGACGTTGGGGCCTGGTGAAGACAAGGCGGGATGAGCGAAGAGGCCGGTCAGACGATTCTGGAGCACATCGAGGAGCTGCGTCGCCGACTGTTCCGGGCGTTGTTGGCGTTGGCGGCGGGGGCGCTGGTGAGCGCCGTCTTCGCCCAGCAATTGTTGGAGTGGCTCGCCCGCCCCGTCGGCGGGTTGGAGAATCTGGAGGCCATCGAGGTCACCGAGAACGTCGGGGTCTTTATGCAGGCCGTCCTCCTCGGCGGTGCCATCCTGGCGATGCCGGTCATCCTCTACCAGTTGTGGCAGTTCATTTCCCCGGGCCTCCTCCCCTATGAACGCCGCTATGTCTATCTGCTGGTCCCCTTTGCCACGGTTCTTTTCCTGAGCGGCGTATTTTTCGCCTACTTCGTCATGCTCCCGGCGGCGATCCCTTTCCTCCTCGGCTTCATTTCCATCCCCACCCGCCCGCGGCCGGCCAACTATATCTCATTCATCACCAACCTGATGTTCTGGGTAGGGCTCAGCTTCGAGACCCCTCTGCTGGTTTTCTTCCTGGCCAAGGTGCAGGTGGTTGACTACCGGATGCTGGCCCGTAACTGGCGGGTAGCGCTCTTCTTGATCGCCGTGCTGGCGGCGGTGGTGACCCCCACGCCTGATCCGGTCAACATGGGGCTGGTGATGCTCCCCCTGACCCTGCTCTACGGCCTGAGCATTCTCCTGGCGCGCATCGCCTACCGGCCGCCGGAAGAGTAGGCGGAGGGATAGGCGACCACGGAGGGTCGGGCGACCACAGAGGGTCGCCCGTACGTTGGGGCGGGCTGCCGTGCCCGCCCGGCCGACGGGGGGCTGTGCGATGCCTCCGATTCGCCTGTACGTGAGCAGTAGCCCTGAGCTGGCCCCAGAGCGAGAGGCGCTGGGGCGCGCCGTCGCTTCGCTGCCGGTCTCCATCGGGTGGGAGATCCACCACACCCCTGCACCCGGCGAGCCCGTCGGGGAAGTCCTTCCCTTCGTCGCCTCCTGCGACCTGTATGTGGCCATCCTGGGGGCGGACTTCGCCGCGCCGATGGGGAGCGAGTGGCAGCGGGCGATGGAGGGGGAGCGGTACGTGCTGGCCTTCTACAGAGAGGGCCTCCATTCCCCTTCCGCTCAGTGGGTGCTCCAGCAGCGGCAGGTGGAGTGGGAGCCCTTCACCTCGGTGGGGGACCTAGAGGGATTGCTGGTCCGTCGGCTGGCCCGCGTCCTTTTGGACCGGGGGGAGCGTCTGGGGCTTCACCTGGAGGATGTCGAGGGGCTCCTGGCCCTGCTGGCCGAGGAGGGGGAGAGGCCCGACGAGCCCGACCGCCGCCGTGGGGCGGGGCGCTCCGGGGTGATCCTCGGTCGAGAGGGCCCCGCCCGGTGAGAGGTGCTGAATGTCTATGGTCTCCGTCGTTGCCTGCAGGTCCTACGACCCGGCTGCGGTCCGTCGGGCGGTGAGGGCTGTGCTTGCCCCACTGGGCGGAATCGGCCGTTTCGTCCGGCCCGGGATGCAGGTGCTTCTGAAGCCCAACCTGCTGACCGCCACCGACCCGGAGCGGGCTGTCACCACCCATCCGGCGGTCGTGGGGGCGGTGGCGGCGCTGGTGCGGGAGGCGGGCGGGGAGGTCTGGATCGGCGATTCCCCCGCCAGCCCTGGGGAGAGCCGCCCTCGGTTCTGGCGCGGGAGCGGAATGGCCGACGTGGCGGCGCAGACAGGCGCGCGGCTGATCCCCTTCGACGGGGTGGTGTGGAAGCGTCTGAACAGCAACGACTACTTCATCGCCCGGCCGGTCCTCGAGGCCGACCTGGTGATCGATCTCCCCAAGCTGAAGACCCACGTTCTCACCCTCTACACGGGGGCGGTGAAGAACCTCTTCGGCGCTATCCCCGGCACCCGCAAGCGGGAGGTGCACCTGCGGTCCCCGGGGGTGCAGGACTTCAGCCGGGCGTTGGTTGACGTCTTGGAGCTGGTCCGGCCGGGGCTGACGATTATGGACGGGGTGCTGGGTCAGGAGGGGGACGGGCCGGGAGTGGGAGGCACCCCCCATAGGTACGGGTGTCTGGCGGCTTCGACGGACCCGGTGGCGTTGGATGCGGTGGTCGCCGGGGCGATGGGGTATCGGTCCGGCGAGGTACTTCACCTGGCGGAGGCGGGGGCGCGGGGGTTGGGGGAGGCCAACCCCGAAGCGGTACGGGTGGAGGGGGAGCGGCGGGCACTGGATTTCGGGGAGCTTCGTCTCCCGAGAGCGCGCTGGTACTTCCGTATCCCTGGTTGGGTGGGGGTTCCGTTGCGCCGGGCGACCCGGTTGCGACCACGGCTGGTCGCCTCCGCCTGCGTCGGCTGCGGCCGCTGCGCCGAGGTCTGCCCGTGCGAGGCCATCACGCCGGGGAAGCCCCTCCGCTTCGACCTGGAGCGGTGTGTCGGTTGCCTCTGCTGCGCCGAGGTCTGCCCGCAGGGAGCCATCGAGCCCCGGCGGAACCTCCTTGCCCGACTGATAGGAATCTGAGAAAGAGGACGCGGAGTTTCGCGGAGTTCCTCGAGCTCCTCGGTGCTCTGTGGTGTTTCGTGCGCGTCAGTGGTGGGTCTCCCGGTCGAAGAGGCCCCGCTCCCGCGCCACGTGCTCGCACCAGCGGAACAGCCCCAGCCCAACCCCGGCGGTGACTCCGGTGATGCCGGCCAGGATGACCAGGAGTTGGCCGTTGCTCAGCGATCCCAGAAAACTGAATTCGGCCGCCGTCTCCGCCAGCAGGGCCCGCCGGACCAGTTCCAGCCAGTAGGTGAGGGGCATCACGTAGCCCAGGGGCTGCAGGAAGCGGGGCAGGAGGGTGAGGGGGAAAATGGCGCCGCTGAAAAGGTAGAGGGCCCCCGCCACAGCCTCCCCCATCATCCAGGCGTGGCGGGCGGTGCGGAGGGTGATGCCGGCCAGGACGAGGCCCAGGAAGGCCAGCGCCGGCAGCCCCAGCCCCATCGCCGCTACCAGCAGCGGCCAGTCCACCGCCTCCACGCGGAGGGGGATGTGGAGGAACAGCACCCCGAAGAGCAGGGTGATGAGCACCGAGAGCGTGCCGGTGAGCAGCCGCGCCATCGCCCGGCCCATCAGGTAGGGGACCATCCGTACCGGCGAGGCGTAGAGGTACTTCAGGGTCTGGTAATGCTCCCGGTCGTCGATGACCGCCCAACTGACCCCCATCAGCACGCTGCCGACGTAGATGTAGAACCCGTTCCCCAGGAAGATGTAGGCGAACATAGGGTCGCCGGTCCGTCCGCCGCCGCTGACCACCGTGTACATCAGCACCAGGATCATCGCCCCGGCCACCGGTTTGACGATGGAGTAGACGGTGAAGAGAAAGGGATCGGTCCAGTTGGACTCGATCTGCCAGCCCAGCCAGGTGGCCGTGCGGAAGGACCGCAGGGCTTCCTTGAATGTCGTCACCATTCTGGCCCCCGGGGTGTGTCGTCCAGCAGGCTCTCCAGGGGGTGGTCCGGGCCGGTCCCCTGGGCGCGGATCCACTGGATCACCGGCTCCCGCCAGTGGATGCCGGTGTCATAGGCATCGGGATCCTGTTGGGAGAAATGGTAGCCGTCGCCCCCCTGGTAGATGTAATTGTTGACCAGCACGTGGTAGGTGGCCTGGGGATCCAGAGGGGAGCCGTCGGTGAGAGTGACCGTGAGTTCCGGGCCGCTGCCGTGGACAATCATCCCGCCCACCGCCCCGCCGCAGCAGCGCAGGTTTTCCAGCACCTCCTCACCGGTCAGCTCCGCGTCCATCAGCGTGTTCTCGAAGGGGAGGGTCGCCACGATGTCGGCCAGGGTGATCTCTCCTGGCGGGAGCGCCTCTCGGAAGCCGCCCAGGTTGGAGATCGCCAGGTCCGCTTCCGGGTAGTACCAGAGCCAACTGTCGGTCACTATGTTGTACATCGCCCAGCCGATCTCGATGCCGGTTCCGGTGTAGCCGATGACCTTCCCCAGCGCCTCGTCGGTCTGAGCAGCCCAACGGGCCACGATCTCCGTCACATCGGGGTCGGGCTCCACAGGGGGCCCCTCGGCGGTCCGGTACCGGTTCTGAATCACTTGCGCCTCCTGTTCCGTCACCTCTCCGGTAGCGGTGTCGTAGAGGAGGTCGACACGGATTGCGGCCTCCCAGTTGGCGCCGGGGCCGACCACCAGCACGCCGGCCCGCTCCATCGTGGTCAGTTGGTGGCAGTGGCCGCCGGCCAGGAGGGAGATGTCCAGGTCGGCGGCGAGAGGGGCCAGGAGCGCCAGGTCGGCCGGGCAGACGTGGGCGATGACCACGACGATGTCGGCCCCCTCGGCGCGCACCTGGGGCGCGGTCTCCCGCAACGCCTCCTCGTAGTCGCCGAAGGCCAATCCCTCCACGTGGGCGGGCATCACGATGCGGGGGGTGGATTGCAGGCTCAGGCCGATGATGCCGACCCGCACCCCGTTGACCTGGCGGATGACGTAGGGCTGGACGTAGGCGGGGGGCTCACCGGAGGCCGTTTCTCTCAGGTTGGCAGATAGGAGAGAGAGGTCCATCTCGGCGCTGTTGGCCGACAGCACCTCCGCGCCGAAGTCGAAGTCGTGGTTGCCTACGGTGGCTGCGTCGTACCCCATCTCGTTGAAAACCTCAACAACGGAGGCTCCCTGGAACCAGGAGGAGATCGCCGGACCGGTCCACATATCGCCGCCGCTTAGGAGAAGCGCAGTGTCCGAATCCGGCTCGTATCCCTCCTGGCGGAGGCGTCCCATCAGCTCCGCCGCCCCGCCCACGGTGTAGGCCCCTCTCTCCCGGGCCTCCAGATAGCCGTGCTCGTCGGAGGTGTAGAAGAGGGTGACCTGGCGGACAGTGGGGGGGAGGGTGGGGGGGGAGGGAGTAGGGACACAGGCGACCAGGAGCGTTGCCAGGGTGACCGTGACCGTCAATCGTCGCATCGAGACCTCCAGGGTGTGTGTGGTGGGGGGATTATAACCGGGGGGGAGGGGGGTGTCAACAAGTCCACACGTTGACACCTCCCCTAAAGCGCGGTATACTCCCAACGCTTTATGCGGCTCAAACGGCTTGAACTCCAGGGGTATAAATCCTTCGCCAGCCGGACGGAATTCGTCTTCCCCACCGGTATCACCGCTATCGTTGGCCCCAACGGCTCTGGCAAGTCCAACGTCGCCGACGCCATCCGTTGGGCGTTGGGGGAGCAGAGCCTGCGGATGCTGCGGGGTAAGTCTACGGCGGATATGATCTTCTCCGGCGGCCAGCGGCGGGCGCGGGCGGGGATGGCGGAGGTACTGTTGACGCTGGACAACGAGGACGGCTGGCTGCCGGTCGAGTTCACCGAGGTGACCCTTGGCCGACGGGCCTACCGGTCTGGCGAAAGCGAGTACCTCCTCAACGGCCGTCGCGTCCGCCTGCGCGATCTGACCGAGTTGCTGGCCGAGAGCGGCCTCAGCCAGCGGACCTATACCGTCATCGGCCAGGGGTTGGTGGATGCGGCCCTCTCCCTCCGTCCCCAGGAGCGGAGGGCGTTGTTCGAGGAGGCGGCCGGCATCGCCGTCTACCGGGCGCGCCGGGAGGAGGCGGCCAGCCGCCTGGAGGAGACGGAGCGAAACCTGGAGCGGGTCCGCGACATCCTGGGTGAGATCGCCCCCCGCTTGAAACGGCTGGAGGAGCAGGCGGCCCGCTTCCAGGAGCACGAGCGGGTGTCGGCCCATCTCACCCTGCTCCAGCGGGCCTGGTACGGCTATCACTGGGGACAGGCGCAGGAGGCGCTGCGGGCGGCCCGGGAGCGGGCGCGGTCCCTGGAGGCGTCGCTGGACACCCGTCAGGAGGAGCTGGAGGGGATCGGGGCCGAGCTGGCCGACCTGCGCCAGAGCCAGACCGAACTGCGGGGTCGTCTGCGGGATACCTACCGCCGCACCGCCGACCTGCACGATCGGGCGGACGCCGCCCAGAGGGAGCTGGCGACCATTGCCGAACGGGTCCGCCTGCTGTCCGTTCGGCGGGAAGAGGCGTTGGAGGAACTGGAGCCGTTGCTGGTTCAGCAGGACGCCCAGAGCCGGCGGGTCCAGGCGGCCCGGACGCGGGCGGAGGAGCTGCGAGCGCAGGTGGCGGACCGGGAGGCCCAGGTATCCGGGCTGGAGGAGGACCTGGAGAAGCTACGCCGTCGGGCCCAGGAGTGGACCAGCCGCCGGGTCCAGCTCGCGAAGGAGTTGGAGGCGCGGCGGGCCCGGCGGGAGGAGCTGGAGAGGGCCGTCGCCGAGGCCCGGGCTGTCGAGGCCCGGCTGGAGGCGGAGCGGGACCTGTTGGCCCGGATGCGAGAGGAGGTGGCCGGCTTTGCCCAGGGAACCCAGACTCTCCTGCGGGCCGCGCTGCCGGGCGCGGAGGGGCTGCTGAGCCGCCTGATCCAGGTGCCGGCGGAGTGGGAGCGGGCGATCGAGGCGGCGCTGGGGCCCCGGGTGCAGGGTCTGGTGGTGCGGGACTGGCGGACGGTGGCGGCGGCCCGTCGGGTGTTGGGGGCGGAGGAGCGGGCGGTGCTGCTGCCGCTGGCGGACCTGAGGGCCCATCCCTGGGAGCCTCCCGAGGGGAGGCTGCGCGCGTCCGATGTGGTAGGCTGCGAGGCCCACCTGCGGCCGGTGGTGGAGGCTCTCCTGGGGCGGACGCTGCTGGTGGAGGACCTGGAAACGGCCCGAGGGCTGCTGGCGGAGTTGCCCCCCGGTGGACGGTGCGTCACGCGGGCCGGGGAGGTGGTCGCCGCCGATGGGTCGGTCACGGTGGGGGCTGGTGGCGGGGTGCTGGCCCAGGAGCGGGCCTGGCGGGAGCTGCCCGGTC
>DQUX01000373.1 GCA_015662065.1 Anaerolineales bacterium
CCGGGGCGGTGGGGGAGGGGGAGGGGCACATCTACCTGGGCACCTCCGGTTGGGTGGGAGTGGTCACCCGGAGGACCCCCACCGGCCGCCACGGGGTCGTCTGTATTCAGTCCGCTGACCCAGACAAGGCGTTCCTCTTCGCGGAGATGGAGACGGCGGGGGCCTGCCTGAAGTGGATCGCCGACCAGTTCTACCGGCACGAGCAGGCCGACCCCAACGTCGCCAACGTCTACGCGCTGATGGACGAGAAGGTGGAGGCGATCCCGCCCGGCTCCGATTACCTGGTCTGTACCCCGTGGATGTACGGGGAGCGCTCCCCGGTCAGCGACACCTTCGTGCGCTCTACGTTTTTCAACCTGAGCGCCGACCACAGCCGGGAACACCTCTTGCGGGCGGTCTATGAAGGGGTGGCCTACAACCTGCGCTGGATGATCGAGATCGTGGAGAAGCAGTTCGGCTTCCCGCTGCCGGTGTTGCGGGTCATCGGCGGCGGGGCGCGAGGCGCGCCGTGGATGCAGATCATCGCCGACGTGACCGGCCGGCGGGTGGAGACGGTGGTCAATCCCCAGGAGGCGGGGGCGGTGGGGATCGGGCTCACCGCCGGGATCGGCCTGGGGCTGTACCCGGACTTCGAGTCGCTCAAGAAGGTCATCCGCGTGGATCAGGAGTTCGAGCCCCAGGCGGGCAACGCCGAGGTCTACGACCTGCTCTATCGGACCTACCGGCGCATCTACGGTTGCCTGCGGGATCTGTACCGGGAGGTGAACAGGGCGCGATTTCGATAGTGGGTAGTCTCCCGGTGAAGTAGGGAAATCGAACCGCGCTGAATCCGTTCTGGCCCGATTGGTTCACCTTCGTCGGGTTGGCCGTCGTCGGCGTTCCGGCCGGGGGGTCAATTCTCTTCCCCTTCCCCCTCGACGGTGAACTCTCCCTCGATGACGGTGGGCCTCCCCGCTTTCCATTCCTCGATCTTTGCCCCCAGCGCTTCCAGGTGCTCCTGCACCACATCGGTCGGGCACAGGTCGATGAACAGCTTGGTGCCCAGGAGGAGGACGGCGATGTCGTCCAGTTGCCCCAGCCCCAGGCTGAAATCCGGCAGGATGTCTATGGGGGAGAGGAGATAGACCAGCACCGCTGGTGGGATCATCTTGGTTATCCACGGGACCCGGGGGTCCAGGAAGAGCCGCCAAGCCAGTCGGGCCTGGCGGAGTAGCTCCTGGATCCAGGAGATGGGGGCGGCGGTTTCCTCGGGCAGGGAGGGTGTCTGTTCCCTTGGGTCGGGTAATCTCGCGTCACGCATCGGGCCGTCCCTCCGTAGCCCCGGCCGGTGTGCGGGGCGGTAATCCACGCGATTATACTCCCTTCGTGAGAAACGGCAACTCTGTGCTTTGAAGGCGCCAAGTGGGCCACAGCCCCCCTCAGAGCATAACGTGATATCGTCGAATTAGGTAGGCTCTTCGGTCCGGCCCTCCGTGAGGCGGGTCAAAGCGGTGATGAAGATAGTGAGGGCCGGGCGGCCATAGAGGCAGAAGATGACCAGTTCCAATCCCGTTTCCCTCTGCAAGTACGCGATGGCGGCGCGGAGCATCACCTCTGCGGCCTCCTCCATCGGGTAGCCGAAGATGCCGGTGCTGATGGCCGGCAGAGCGATAGACCGCAGCCCGCGCTCGTCGGCCAGCCGGAGGGCGGCGTGGACCGCCGAGGCCAGGAGGCGGGCCGAGCGGGGTGTGCCGTCGTACACCGGGCCCACAGCGTGGATGACGTAGCGGGCCCTGAGACGGCCCCCTGAGGTGATGGCGGCGGAGCCGGTGGGAACCGGACCGTGACGGCGGACCCACTCGTCGCTCTCCCGCTGGATGACGGGGCCGCCCATGCGGGCGATTACCCCTGCCACCCCCCCGCCATGGGCCAGGCGCTCATTGGCTGCGTTGACGATGGCGTCGGCCTCGAGCTCGGTAATGTCCCCTTCCACCAGCTCCAGAACGGTGCGGTTGATCTGAACCTGCATACTCCCTCCGTGAGATGCGGGGAACGCGGCGGCGGAAGCCCGATATGTAGAGCGTGGGACGTGATGGGGAACGGATCACGGCCCCGGGGAGAGCGTGGGGGAGGGTGTCGGCGTCAACGTGAGTGTGTACGTCGGCGTCGGTGTAGGCGTCGGCGTGGGGGTGGAGGTCGGGGACGGCGTCGTGGTCGGGGTGAGGGTCTCGGTGGGGATGGGGGTGGGGCTGAC
>DQUX01000202.1 GCA_015662065.1 Anaerolineales bacterium
CCGGCCCCTCCGCCACCCCCTCCCCCTCCAGCACGAAGATCTCGTGCTCGTAGGAGTGCTGGTGGGTCGCAAAGACGGCCCCCGGCTGAAACTCGATCACCCGCATGGCGAAGTTGGGCGCCCCCTCGGGCTTGCCGATTACCCAGCGGATGGACTTGTCCTCACCAATAGGTTCCTGTGGTACTTCACGGTAGTCGCGACTGAGCATCGTTACCTCCCGTTTGATTGTTGCTTGTTGCTGGTTGCTGGTCGGCGCTGCCATAATCCTATGAGCAGGTTGAGCGGGGCACGGAGGGCCATCGCTCGGTACGTCGTCTGCCCGGCAAAGAGGCGGGGGAACTCCTCCAGAAATCGGGGATTGCGTACCCCAAGCTCGAAGCAGATCCAGGGGTGGTTATAGAACAGCCGCGCCCAGCGCAACCCCCAGCGGAGGTCATTGCCGATCCCCCGATGCACCTGCCGGGTATAACCCGCGGGGTCGTCCGTCAACACCGCCTCGGCCGCCATCTGGCCGCTCTCTACCGCGTGGCGGACCCCTTCCCCCAGCAGGGGGTCCACCAGCCCGGCGGCATCCCCCGTCAGGACGATCCGCCCCCGGTGGAGCACTTCATGCCGCAGGTAGACCGGCAGGGGGTGGCCACGCCAGGGGGCTCCTTCCATCTCTATTCCCAGCCGGCCCATCTCCCGCCGCAACACCTCCCGCAGTCCAGGGGCCTTCCCCAGAAAGGTCCCCGCCCCCACCGAGAGATGCTTCGCTTTGGGAAAGATCCAGAGATACCCCTGGGGGACCGCGCCCAGGAGGAAGAAGGCGGCATCCCCATACTCGGCCATCAGACCATCGCTGGCGGCCACCTCCACCTCAATGGTCGATCCCATCCGCTTCCCCCGCCGCAAGCCCGCCAGCCGCGCCACGCGGGAGTTGGCCCCATCGGCGCCGATGAGATAGCGACCGCGGAAGGTCTCCCCCGACTTGGTCGTCACGTCTACGCCGGATTCATCCTGCTGTAGCGCCACCACCGGGTCCCCCTCTCGCACCTCGGCGCGGGCGTGTCGGAGGATGTGGTAATCGAACCGATCCCGCATCACCATCACCACCGGGTGGCCCGGCAGGTCGGCCACCACCTCCCGCCCATCGCGAAAGCGGAAGCGGGCCCGCCCGATCTCCCGCTCCACCACGGGGGAGAAATCGAAGGGAAAGCGCGCCAAGACCGCCTTGGGCACCCCTCCGCCGCAGGGCTTGTAGCGGGGGGTCCGTTCCTTCTCCAGCACCAAAACCCGCTTCCCGGCCTCCCCCAGCCAGTAGGCGGCGGAGGCCCCGGCCGGACCCGCCCCCACGACGATCACGTCGTAATCCATCCCCCTCCCTGTTTCCCACCCCGCGTCCTTGGGGCGCGCGGCGCGCTCGTCAGAACCCCTGCTGGGCCGACTGGACGGCCTCCATCAGTCGCGCGATCCACTCCCCCAGCACCGGCACCACTTGCAGCCGCCCCAGCAGCCACACCAGGAGCGCCAACACCACCGTCGCCCCCACCGCCCGACCGAGCCCGCTCGCCACCCCCTGGAGGAACCCCCGCCACAGAAGGTGGCGCAGGCGGCCGGCCAGGGGGTGCCACCGCTGCAACCGCTCCACCTCTTGGGCCAGTGCTGTCGTGGCTTCCGTCAGCCGCTCCAGCTCCTTGACCAACGGCTCGTCTTGTCTCGTTTCCATACCCACCCCATCCGCGTTTTTCCCCATCTGTGGTTTCAGATCAGGATCGCCCCATACGGGCAGGCCGGCACGCAGACCAGGCACCCGTAACAGAGGCCGCCGTCGATGAACGGCGGCTCGCCAGGGTCAATAGCGACAATGGCCTTGACCCGGCACACCTTCCGTGCCACACACTTGGGGCAGGCGCGGCACCGCTCCTCATCTACCTGGGGAATCTTGGGGGGTGAGGGATGTTCAGGCATAGACCCGCCCCTGGCACTCTACGATCGCCCCGTGGGGGCAGGCCAGGCTGCAGTAGCCACAGCCGAAGCAGCGTTGGGGTTGCAGGGAGCATATCCCTACTCCCGAACGCGCGCCAGCACGTCCGACTCGTCCATAATCAGATAATCCACCCCATCCAGCCGCACCTCCGTCCCGGTGTACTTGGGGAAGATCACCTTATCGCCAACGGCCAGGTCGGTGGTCATCTCCTCCTCATCCCCGACCGCCTCGACGATCCCCCGCTGCGGCTTCTCCTTCGCTGTGTCGGGCAACATCAACTGCCCCCCGGCGAAGGTCTGCTCCTCCTCCAACGGGCGGATCAACACCCGTGCTCCCAAGGGCTCTATCTTCATCTCAGTTCAGCCTCCCAGATATGAGCTCTATATCTCCGCGTCTCCGCGTCACCCAGTCACCCAACCATCTATCACAACCCCAGCAGCCGATCGATCTTCGGCCGGTCGAACCCGACCACGATCCTGCCGCCGATCTGGATCACCGGCACACCCTGCTGACCGCTGCGGCGCACCATGTCGCGCAGGGCCGCCTCGTCCCGGGAGACATCCACCTCCCGAAAGCGGACACCTTGCTGCCGGAAGTACATCTTGGCTGCCCGGCAGAAACTGCACGTCGGCGTGGTGAAAACGATCACCCGTGGTTGCTTCTGTCGTCGCTCCTTTTCCCTCGCCACGATCTTATCACCCCCACCCAACCTTACCGCGACCAGTCTGGCCGCAGTTTCTTCCGCCCGCTCAGATAGCGGTCAACCGCCATTGCCGCCACGACCCCATCCGCCGCGGCCACCACTGCCTGCTTCAGGTGGCGACACAACACGTCCCCCACCGCGAAGACCCCGGGGATGACAGTCTGGAAGCTATCGTCCACCAATAGACACCCCCCTTGGCCGACGGGCAACTGGTCGTCCAGGAAATCGGTCACGGGGATGTTCCCCTGCAGGTAGACGAAGACGCCGCCGACGGGGATGGTCCTTTCCTCACCTTGATGGCTGATCCGCACCCCCTCGACCCGTTCCTGGCCCACAACCTCGCGGACCCGGGCGGTCGGGTAAAGCGTCACCTGGGGGTGGGCGGCCAGTGCCTCCCCCAACTCTGGGGAGGCCCGCAGGTCGGCGGTGGGGCTGAGGAAGTGGACGCGGGAGGCGAAGCGGGTCAGCGTCAGCGCTTCCTCCACCGCCTCATCGTTGTTGCCGACCACGGCCACCTCCTGCCCCTGAAAGAAGGGGCCATCGCAGGTGGCGCAGTAGCTCACGCCCCGCCCCAACAGCCGTTCCTCACCGGGGATGCGACGGGTCCGCCCCATCGCACCGGTGGCGATGACCACCGCCTGCGCCGGGTAGACTCCCTCTCCCCCCCAGACCTGTTTGGGGTCGCCTCTCAGGTCCACGCGCAGCACCTTGTCGGTGACGAACTCGGCGCCGAAGGAGACCGCCTGGTCGCGGATGCGGCGGACCAGCTCGGCGCCGCTGAGGGGGCCGGGCACGCCGGGGTAGTTGACGATCTTGGCCGTTGTCCCCAGCGCACCGGCGGTCAATCCCTTATCCACCACCAGCGTCCTGAGCCCGGCCCGCGCCGTGTACAGGGCGGCCGTGGCCCCCGCCGGCCCCCCGCCGATGACGAGGACATCGTAGGGCTCCAGACCTGCGGGGAGAAATCCTAGGTCCATAGAAAACACCTCGCCCGGCCGGGATCACCCCTCCTGATGGGAGGTCTGCCAGTACTCGCTCAGGAACCGCTCCGCCTCCATCGCCGCGACCGCGCCGGTGCCGGCGGCGACCACCACCTGGCGGTATTCGGGGTCCTGCACGTCGCCGGCCACGAAGACCCCCGGCACGCTGGTATGCTGATGCCGGTCCGCCACGATGTAACCCGCCTCGTCCAGCTCCAACTGATCGGCGAAGACCTCCGTGCCCGGCACCATGCCGATGTAGACAAACACACCGTCGGTCTCGATAATGGAGGTTTCCCCGGTCTTCACGTCCCGCACCCGCACCCCGGTCACCGTCTGCTCCCCCAGGATCTCCTCCACCACAGCGTTCCACACGAAGCGCATCTTGGGGTTGGCGAAGGCCTGCTCCTGGTAGATCTTCGTCGCCCGCAGTTGGTCACGGCGGTGGACGACGATGACCTCGCGGGCGAATCTGGTGAGGAAGATCCCCTCGGCGATGGCGCTGTCCCCCCCGCCGACCACCACGACCCGCTTGTCCTTGTAGAAGAAGCCATCGCAGGTGGCGCAGGCCGAGACCCCCCGACCGTAGAATCTATCCTCCCCGGGCACCCCCAGGCGGCGCGGGACCGCGCCGGTAGCGACGACGACCGACTGCCCCCGGTACATCGCCGAACGGGCGCGCACGGTGAAGGGCCGTTCCGAGAAGTCCACCGCTGTCACCTCGTCGATCACGACCTCGGCTCCGAACCGCTCGGCCTGACTCTGGAACCGCTGCGCCAGATCCATCCCGGTGATCCCCTCGGGGAAGCCGGGGTAGTTCTCTACGACGTCGGTGTTGGCCGGCTGACCACCGGGCAGGGAGCCGGTCAGCACCAGCGTCTTGAGCCGGGCCCGGCTGGCGTAGATGGCCGCCGTCAACCCGGCCGGCCCCCCGCCGATGATAATCAGGTCGTAGACCTCCGCCCCCTCTGCGTCGGCCTCCTCCGGCCTCGCCTTCGGCTCCAGATCCATAACCAGGGGTTGTATCTTCATCCTACCCCTCCGTACCCGCCAGTGCCTCTTGAAGCTTCTCCAACACCATCGGCTCCGGCGCCGCACCCTCCAGATGCACCGTCTCGTTGATCACTGTGCGGGGCACGCCCATCACTTGGTACCTGACCGCCAGGTGGGGGAACTCCATCGCCTCCACCATATCCGCCCGCACGTGGGGGCTGGCGATGGCCATCTGGTGGGCCAGCGTCACCGACTGGGGGCAATAAGGACAGGTGGGGGTGACGAAGACCTGGATGTGAATCGGCTCGGTCACTTCAGCCAACGCCTGCACCCCTGCCTCGCTCAACTCAGGCTTCCCCGCCGCCACCGTACGGATGGCGTGCAGGAGAGAGGTGAACTCGTAGCCGGAGGGGATGCCGTAGAAGCGCACCCCGTAATCCTCCGCCCCAATGACAGCGATGGCCGGGATCTTGTCCACCCCCAACTGCTCTGCTTTCTCCCCGTCGGCCAGAAAATCGTAGACCTCGACCGAGACCAACTCGGAGAGCTCCCCGATTTCCTCCACCAACTGGCGGGTTTCGGCGCAATACTCGCACTCGAACTCCTGGGTGAACATCATCAGCCGAACCGGGCCGGCCAGGTCCTTCAGGAAGTCCACGACCTGCTCACGAACGTTGTCGTCTAGCATAGGCATCTTAAGCCTCCTCACATAGATTACAGATTGCAGGGCTATCACGAAACGCGGGAGAGCACCTGGATGAGGGCTTCTACTGCCTCCTCGGGCGATCCCTCGGACGACTGGATACATTCTACGGCGAAGGATCGCATCAGCCGCAGGCTGACTTGGTGGGCGGCGGCGCGGATAGCCGAGAGTTGTTGCAGGACCTCCTGGCAATCCCGCCCCTCCTCGATCATCCGGGCCACCCCGCGGGCCTGCCCCTCGATCCGCCGCAGGCGACGCAACAGGTCTGCCTTTACCTCTGGATCCCGAATCTCCATCATCCTCTTGATCCCTGGGAGCCCCCGGCCCCCTATGAAACCCCTCAGACCGACCCCGTGGAGCAGACGGCGGCCCCTGACGAGTGAGTGCTGCTACCTACCCCGAAGAGGGAGACCGCCTTCTCCACTTCATCGCTCCCACAGCGGGGGCATTCCAGCGTCTGTTGGGCCGAAAAGGAACGCACGAACTTCTCGAACCGCTCACCGCACTTCTGGCAACGGTACTCGTAGATCGGCATCCGCTTCCTCCTTAACTCGTCAA
>DQUX01000139.1 GCA_015662065.1 Anaerolineales bacterium
CGACGGTGGCCCGCAGCCGTTCCACGGCTCGCTCCAACTGGACGTGGCCGTCGGCCAGGGCGGCCAGGGTGTGGGCGGCGACGACCCCCGAGGCCCGCAGCTCCTCCGGCTCGATGGCCTCGACCTCGTCCTCCGGTGTGTGATAGAAGGGGTCGGGCCACCAGATGACCATCGCCGCCGGGACCCCTGCCTCGGAGAAGGAGACGTGGTCGCTGCGGCCCACGAAGGTGTGAGTGGCGGTGATGCCGAAGGCCGCCGCGCTGATCAGGAGCTGATCGACCACTGGCCCATCGCCGTCAATGAGCATCGCCTCCCCTGCGCCGACCATGTCCAGGTTTAGCATGGCGACGGTGCGGGTGAGGGGGAGGAGGGGGTTCTCGACATAGTAACGGGAGCCCAGAAGCCCCTGCTCCTCCCCGTCCCAGGCGGCGAAGAGGACGGTGCGGGCCGGGCGGAAGTCCTGCGCCTGCCACAGCCGGGCGATCTCCAGCATCGTGGCGACGCCGGAGCCGTTGTCGTTGGCCCCGTTCATCACCTCCCCGTCTGGCTCCCGGCCCAGGTGGTCGTAGTGGGCCCCGATGACGACGACCTCGTCGCTGCGCTCGGGGTCGGCTCCGGGGAGCAGCCCTAGCACATTGCGGGCCTCCACCGCCTCCTGCTCCTCCAGGTCCACTGCCATCCGCACAGTGGTGGAAAGGGGGGTGGCGGTAAAGCGCAGGCTCAGGTCGTCCAACGTGTAATCCGTACCGATAAGCAGGTCCTGCGCCACCTTCTCGGAGATCAGGTAGGCAGGGATCGTCTCCGGCACCCAGGCGGTCTCCCGGTAGCCGCCCCGCCGGAAGAAGGGCACCTCCCGCTCCCGCTGCAGAAGCAGCAGCCCTCCCACCCGATGCTCGATGGCCCGGCGGAAGACCTGGGGGTCGCCGGTGTACCGGCAGAACACAATCCGATCCACCAGGTTCTGCCCGAGGAAGGCGTCGTGGTCACATCGGTTGAGCCAGACCACCGGCCCCTCCCCCTCCCCGGCCCCCACGTAGCCGCCGGTGAGGGCGCGGTAGTCGGTGCGGTAAGCATATGTATGGGTGAGGGTTTCCCCACCGGGGAGGATCACCTCAAGGACCGGAAGCTCAACAATCTGCCCGTAGGGGAGGGTGAAGGTCTGAAAGTAGGTAGCACCGAGGCTGGCCGGCTCCAGGCCGTACTCAGCGAAGCGAGCGGCGATGTAGTCGCCCGCAGCCCGGCCGTCGGGGGTGCCAGCCTGCCGCCCTCCCAGCCCGTCGCTGGCCAGGTAGGCAATGTACTCCAGCGCCCGCTCGATGTCGAAGCCCTGGGCCAGGGCCACGTGGTCGCTTGCGGCCACCAGCGGCCCGACGACGACCTCCTCCGGAAGGGCCGTCGGGGTCGGCCGTCGGCCTCCCGGAACCACCGTCCCCGCCGAGGGGAGCTGGAAAGGGGTCGGCCCGGCGTCCCCCCGCGGCTCCTCCGGTCGAAGCAGGCCCCCCAAATAGAGGAGGATGGCGACCTGGAGGAGGGCCAGGATGGTGATCGCCCAGATGAGGATACGTCGAGTCCTGTCGTCCATTAGTTAGAAAGCGCCCCCGTCAAACGTCAGACGTCAAGTGTCAACGCCCACTGGACAGGGCTTTTCAAAGTTCTAACACAGGCAAGGTGACAGTCACCTTTTCGGCCCGGAAAGTGCGCAGAAGATGGCGGGCTATGGCTCCTAGAGCGTCTTGCTCACCGGCAGAGCGGAGGTGACTGTCACCCGAGTTGATTCTTTGAAAAGCCCTGCCCACCGGAACTTGACTCTGACGTTTGACGTTTGACGTTTCACGCCTCACGGCCCCCACACCCCCAACCCCTCAAACCCCTCCTCGAAGGTCAACTGCTCCAACCGCCCCGAGGCCAGGTCGTAGACCCACAGATCGGCGTAGGGGAGGTCGCTATCTGACCGGCGGCGCATCGGTCCCATCGTGAAGAGAAGCTGCTGGCCGTCCGGTGACCAGTTGGGCCAGATCAGCCACCCCTCCCCCTCGACGACGGTGGTCATCTCCCCCGTCTCGACGTCTACGACGAAGAGGGCCTGGGCGAAATCCTGGTCCCGCCCGTAGGCCGTGGCGAGAGCGATGTGGGCGCCGTCCGGCGACCAGACGACCTCTTCCGGGTTTCCCGTTACCTGCGCTACCTCCTCCATCCTCTCATCCCCACGCACGATGTAGAGGGTGTGGGTGGAGTAAGCCGCCGCCGCCACCGCCTCCCCGTCCGGCGACCAATCGGCTGCGTTCGTCCGGGTAAGGACCTCCGTCATCTCCCCTCCGTCGGTGGGGAGCCGGTAGACGCCGCTCTCGCCTCCCGCGGGGGCGGCGACCAGGAGCAGTTCGTCACCGGTCGGCGACCATTCGATGCCGGTGATGACGAACTCGAGAAGTGGGATGCTCCGTTCGAGGCCGTCGCCGTCGGCCCATGCGACGTGGATCACGCTGTCTGGGCGGTCCGTTTGGGCGGGATCGCCTATGCTCACGAAAGCCAGCCTGGTTCCGTCTGGAGACCAGGTGGGGGAAAGCCCTGTGACACCGGTAACGGTTCCGCTCACCTGTATCCGATCCGCCCCGTCCGCCGCCGCCACACACACGCCCGCCTCCTCGTCCTCGCTTCTCCATCCCACGTAGGCGACCCGCCGCCCATCGGGAGACCAGGCGGGAAAGAAGGCGAGCCACCCCACCTCGGACACCCGCTGGAGGGAGGTGCCATCGGGGTCGATCACGTAGACGGCGGGCTCCCCCTCCCGGTCCGAGACGAAGGCAATGCGCGGTTCTCTGGCCGCCTCCTCCGGCGCTGCAATTTCCCTCTCCCCCCTCCGCTCCAGCGTCAGGTATACCGCGAGTCCGCCGGTCACCACCACCGAGAGGGCCAGGAACGCCGCGATCCTCACCAACCACCGGTCACTCATCATGACTTACGCCCAGAATACGCAATACGGATTACGCAATACGGATTCGTATTCCGTATTCCGTGTTCCGTCAGTACCTCGGCTCATGCGCCGCTGTGATCAACGTCAGATTCACCACCTGCGCCGCCTGGCTCAAATGGTCCAGGTCGATGCTCTCCACCGTGTCCGTCGCCAGCGCGGGGTCCGGATCCCCCCAGGTGACCAGGAGCGTGCCGTACCGCCCCGTCATAAGCCCCTGGTAGGGATGGCGCGGCCACCCGCCCTGGGCGACGGTCACCCCCAGCCGGTTCGCGCTGGCGGTCAGCAGGTTGAGGAAGTTGGACCGCCCGCTCACCGGTCGCACCACCAGCCCCTCCCCCTCCGGACCACCCACCCGGTCCAGGTGGATCACTGCTGAGAGATCGTAGGTGCCCAGGACACCGGGCCGGTCCAGGAAGGCGTGGGCGCCGGAGTACCGCAGGTCGCCCCCGGCCCAGGCGGCGAAGAGGACGCTCCGCCGGGGTTGGAAGGACTGCTCCTGCCACAGCCGGGCGATCTCCAGCATCACCGCCACGCCGGAGCCGTTCTCGTTGGCGCCGGGGTAGAGGGTCCCGTCGGGGCCCCGCCCCGGCCCGTCGTAGTGGGCCGAGACCACCACCAGTTCGTCGGCCAGGCCGGCGTCCGCCCCGTCCAGGATGCCCAGCACATTGTGGAGGGTCGCTTCCTCCGGCGGCGCCAACGCCACCCGCACCCGCACCCGCGCCCCCAGGTCCTGCGCCACCCAGACCTGCTCTCCCTCTTCCAACGCCGCGATCCGGGCCTGGACACCGTCGAAATCCAGCCCGCTGGGCTCCAGGATGCGGTCGGCGGCGGCGGGGGTGATGCGGAGGACGGGCAACTCCGGCTGCTCCAGGTCCTCCTCCGAAAGGACCTGCGGGCGCGGCGTCACGTCGGTGGAGACGACCAGCACCCCCTCCGCTCCCCGGACCAGCGCCTCGGTGTCGAACGCAGGCGGAGCGTTGCCGGCCACCATCATCACGATCCGCCCCCGCAAGTCCAGCCCCCTGAGCCGGGGGTCTCCCTCCGGCGGCGGGCGGCGGGTGGCCTCCGAGGGGTGGAAGAGGACCAGGACGACCTCCGCCTCCGCCTCCCCGCTCCCCCCGTGCCGCTCGACCGACTCACCGTAATCCGCCAGGCGGGTGAAGGTGTGGAGGACCCGGCCCTCCTCGTCCACCAGCGCCAGCTCCGGCGGCTCCACCGGGCGGGCCAGGGAGACGGGCACCTCCTGGAGCCAGGCGGTGAGGCCGTAGCTGGAGAGCTCCCCCAGGATGTACTCCGCCGCCCGGCGCGCCCCCTCGCTACCCACACCCCGCCCCTCCAGCTCGGGCGTGGTGAAGAACTCCAGGTGGCGTATCAGCCCGGCCTCGTCCACCTGCCGGGCCAGGTGGCGGTAGGAGGGGGCCGGGCCCAGGGTGAGGATCACGTAGACGCTGGCACCGGTTATCAGCGCGGCAGCGATCAGGACCCGCCAACTGAGCAGCACGGCGGTGTTGAACACCCCCCGCTCGATCAGCCGCCGCAGCCCCTCCCCCAGGAGGTTGAAGCCGGTGACCGAGGCGAAGAAGGCGATTGCCGGGAAGAGGACCATCCAGGGGCGGGACCTGGCCCAGGCCCGGGAGCCGGCCATCATCGCCCCCCACTCGGGGACGGTGAAATACTGCCGCCGGGTGAAATCGTCCACCTGGATGGAGATGCCACCGCCGATGTAGACGCCCACGAAGCCCAGCTCCCCCAGGATCATCAGCACCGCCCCCATCTCCAGCAGGGTGATGACGATGAGCGCCGGCAGCACGTTGGGCAGGACGTGGCGGACCGCCAGCCCCAGCGGGGTGAGGCCGATGACCCGGCCGCTATCCAGGAAGGGCTCCTTCTTGATGCGGATGAACTCAGCCCGGACGTACTGGGCGATCTCCCCCCATCCCACCGCGCAGAGGGCGACGATGAAGACCGGCAGCCCCCGCCGGATGTCCAGGGCGAAGATCAGGATCATAGCCACCAGCAGCATCGGCAGCGAGGCCAGGACCTGTACCGCGCCCGTCACCAACTGGTCCACCAGCCGCCCCTCGAACCAGCCGGCCGTCCCTCCCAGCACCAGCCCCAGCGCCAGCCGGACCATCGTGATGAAGGTGGCGGCCACCAGGGTGTTGCGGGTGCCGTAGAGGAGCATGCTGAGCGTGTCGCGGCCCAGCTCGTCGGTGCCCAGGGAGTGCTCGGGGGAGGGGGGGAAGGGGGGGCGGTAGAAGGTGCCGTCCCGGTACTCCAACACCCGGCGGCCCCGGAGGTAGGGGTTCTCCGGCGCCAGCGCCGGCCCAAAGAGCACACCGACGAACAGCGCCAGCACGATCAGCCCGCCGACCAGCAGGGGGAAGTTGAGCAGCACGTGGCGCAGCCGCACTCGCCGCTCCGGCATCTCCTCCGGCGGGCTCGTACCCCGCAGCCGGGAGAGATCGGCACGGGGGTTGAGGAAATATGATAGAACTTTGCGCCCTTTGCCCTCTTTGCGGTTCAATTCCCCGCGTCTCCGTGCCCCCGTGTCTTTGTGATGTTCCGCCATCACGGGCCACTTCCCTCCCCCACCTCCCGCAGCCGCGGGTCGATCCAGCGATAGACCAGGTCCAGAAGGAGGGTGATCAACAGGAAGGTGACCCCCAGGCTCAGCCCCAGGGCGGCGACCATCCAGACCTGGCCCTGGTAGATGGCCTCCAGCATCGCCTGCCCCAAGCCGGGCCAGGTGAAGAAGAGCTCGACCACCGGCAGGCTCCCCAGCCCGAAGCGGAGGGAGACTACGACGGCGGTGAGGATGGGGATGCCGGCGTTGCGCAGCGCGTGCCGCCAGAAGACGACCGTCGGCCCCAGCCCTTTGGCACGGGCGGTGCGGATGAAATCCCGCTCTAGCACCTCAGAGAGAGAGACGAAGGTGACGCGGGTGATGTGGGCCAGCGGACGGGCCGCCAGCACCAGCGCCGGGGCCACCACCTGGGGAAGCAGGCTCTCGGTCCGGCGAAGGCTGATGCCGTAGACAGGGAAGAGGCCGACGCCGGTGCGCTGGTAGAAGCGGATGTCGGCCACCTGCAAGAGCAGGGCGAGGAAGAAGCTGGGGATGGAGATGCCGATCACCGTCAGCGTGAGGGTGGGCAGGGCGAGGGGGGAGTGCCGCCAGGCGGCGGCCAGCCCCCCGGCGACGACGCCCAGCACCGCCGCCATCCCGATGGCGGTCAGGAGCAGCCGCCCGCTGGGCAGGTAGGTCTCGACCAGGAGATCCCGGACGACGTAGCTCAGGTTGCCGCGGAGGGCATCGTTGAAGAAGTCGACCGTCTCCTCCAACGCCGGGCCGGCCAGTTCCCAGGCGCTCACAGGGCGGCCTACCGTAGCGGAGTTGATCAGCAGACGCAGCCCAAAGATGTAGAAGTAGACGATGGCAAAGGCCACCCCGGCGATGAAGAGCAGTCGCCGGAGTACGAACGCAACCCACTCGGGGAGGACCTGGTTCCTGGGGGGGGAACTGGCGGAAATGTCGTAGGTCTCCATGTTTCCGATGCTGCCTCCGGCGCTCTTGGGGTCATCGCGCCAGCGCCATGATATAATACCGCCGACGGCGGCGGCTGGTTCAATGGAGGGACAACTGGTAAAATAGAGGGCACGCCTGGCCCACCCCTGCCGGGCTGTACCGGTCTCCGGCGCAAAATGTGCACTGGAGCCCCCACGATGGGACGTGAAAGGAGTGCTGAGGCTTGCCTATGGACATCGGTATCATTGGTGCAGGAATCACCGGCTTGACGGCGGCCTACGATCTGACGAAGCAAGGCCACGCCGTCACCATCTACGAGGCGAGGCCCTACGCCGGCGGCCTGGCGGCGGGCTTCCGCGACCCCCGGTGGGAGTGGCCCCTGGAGCGGTTCTACCACCATTGGTTCGCCTCCGACCGCGAGGCCGTTCACCTCATCGAGGAACTGGGGGCGCGCGACCGGCTCTTCTTCCCCCGCCCTACCACCTCCATCTATCACGGAGACCACATCTACCCCTTCGACAGCCCCCGGCGCGTCCTGCAGTTCACCCCCCTCCCCCTGGTGGACCGGCTGCGGGTGGGGCTGGTCACCCTCTACCTCCGGCTGCTGCGCAACTGGCGGCCTCTGGAGAGCGTATCGGCCGCGGAGTGGACCCGCCGCGCCGTCGGTGAGCGGGCCTACCGCCTGCTGTGGAAGCCGATGCTGATCAGCAAGTTCGGCGAGGAGAACTATCAGGACGTGAACATGGCCTGGTTCTGGGCCCGGCTCTACAAGCGGACCCCTCGACTGGGCTACTTCGTAGGCGGGTTTCAGGGTTTCATCGACCTGCTGGTGGAACGGGTGGAGGCCCAGGGGGGCGTGATGCGCCTGAATACCCGCGTGCGCGGCATCCATTCCGCCGAGGGCCGCCTCCGACTGAGACTGCAAGGCGGCAACGCGGAGCATGAGCGCGTCATCGCCACCTGCTCGCCTCAGATGATGCGGGGATTGGCCCCCGATCTCCCCCCCGACTACGCGGGGAAACTGGACAGCCTCCGCTCGATGGGCGCGGTGGTGCTCGTCCTGGCCCTCCGGCACCGCCTGACCCAGGAGCACTACTGGATCAACATCCCCGCCGGGGAGGGCCTCCCCTTTATGGGGCTGGTCGAGCACACCAACTACATCAGCCCAGAGCACTACGGAAACGACCACCTGGTCTACTGCGGCGACTACCTGCCGCCGGACCACCCCTACTTCTACTACAGCAAAGAGCAGTTGCTGGAGGTTTACCTGCCGGGCCTGACCAGGGTCAACCCTGCGTTCCATCCCGATTGGGTGCGGGCCAGTTGGATGTTCACCGAAGCATACGCCCAGCCGGTCCCCACCCTCAACCACTCGCGCAACATCCCGCCGCTGAAAACGGACATCCCGGGGCTGTGGATGGCGAACATGAGCCAGGTCTATCCCTGGGACCGGGGGACCAACTACGCGGTGGAACTGGGGCGACGGGTGGCGCGGCTGGCAACGTCGTAGGGGTGGGGCTGACTCCGGCGATCACCGGCCTGCGGGCCGCCCCCGTCTCGGGGGCGGTGAGCATTGTATGCAAACGGCGGATGATGCGAACGTTTGATGGATCTGCCTGTATCCTTCGAACACCCCTGGGGAGATGGCCTTTTCCGCTGCCCCGACCTGTGGTAGAATGGCAGCAGGTCACCCACGGAGCGAAAAAGCATGGCAAAGAAGGAAAACGGCGCGATCGGCTATGAAGCGGCGGACGTCCAGGTGCTGGAGGGGCTGGAGGCGGTCCGCCGCAGACCCGGTATGTACGTCGGCGGCACCGACATCCGGGGGCTTCACCATCTCGTCTACGAGGTCGTGGACAACTCGGTGGACGAAGCCCTGGCCGGCGCCTGCAACGAGATCGAGGTGATCATCCACAAGGACCAGAGCATCACTGTCCGGGATAACGGGCGGGGCATCCCCACCGCCCCCCACCCCGAGAAGCAGATCTCCACCCTCCAATTGGTGATGACCACTCTCCACGCCGGGGCCAAGTTCGGCGGAGGCGGCTACAAGGTCTCCGGCGGCCTGCACGGCGTGGGGGTCTCGGCGGTCAACGCCCTCTCAGAATGGATGGAGGTCGTGGTGGACAACCCCCGGGACGGGAAGCGATACCGGCAGCGGTATGAGCGGGGGGTGCCCCAGGGGCCGGTGGAAGCCACCGGCAAGACCAAACGGTCGGGCACCACCACCACCTTCCGCTTCGACCCCACCATCTTCAAGGATGTGACCTACCGCTTCGAGACCCTGGCCCAGCGGATGCGGGAGATGGCTTTCGTCGCCCGGGGAGTGACCATCCGCCTGGTGGACGAACGGCCGGACAAGTTCCCACGCCAGATGACCTTCTACTTCGAGGGGGGCATCCTCTCCTTCGTCCGCTACCTCAACCGGAACCGGAACCCGCTTCACCCCCCCATCTACGTGGAGCGGGAGGTGGACAGGGTGGGGATCGAGGTGGCGATCCAGTACACCGATTCCTACAGCGAGTCGGTTTACCCCTTCGCCAACACCATCCACACGGTGGACGGCGGCACCCATCTGACGGGGTTGCGCGCCGCGCTGACCCGCACCCTCAACGATTACGCCCGCCGCTCGGGGTTGCTAAAGGATAAGGACCCCAACTTCTCCGGCGACGACGTGCGGGAAGGGCTGACCGCCGTCGTCAGCATCAAGCACCCCGACCCCCAGTTCGAGTCGCAGACCAAGGTCAAGTTGATGAACGCCGAGGTCAAGGCGATGGTGGAATCGGTGGTGTCGGAGGCCTTCTCCGAGTTTCTGGAGCGGGATTCGGCCTCGGCGAAGCGGATCGTGGAGAAGTGTCTCACCTCCTCGCGGGCGCGGGCGGCGGCCCGTAAGGCGCGGGACCTGGTGATCCGCAAGAGTGTGCTGGAGAGCCTGACGCTGCCGGGCAAGCTGGCCGACTGCTCGGAGCGGGATCCGGCGCGGACGGAGTTGTTCATCGTCGAGGGGGATAGCGCTGGCGGGAGCGCCAAACAGGGGCGGGACCGGCACTTCCAGGCCATCCTCCCCCTGCGGGGGAAGATCCTCAACACGGAGCGGGCCGGCCTCAACAAGGTGTTGAACAACCGGGAGGTGCAGGCGCTGATCTCGGCGCTGGGCACCGGCATCGGGGATCAGTTCAACCTGGATAACCTGCGGTACAACCGGGTCATCCTCCTCTGCGACGCCGATGTGGATGGGGCCCACATCCGCACTCTCCTCTTGACCTTCTTCTACCGCTATATGCAACCGCTGGTCGAAGAGGGCCACCTGTTCATCGCCCAGCCCCCCCTCTACCGCATCGCCGCCGGTAAGAAGGTCCGCTATGCCTACACCGAGGCGGAGAAGGACCAGATGCTCAAGGAGCTGGAGGGGCAAAAGGTCACGCTTCAGCGGTACAAGGGGCTGGGGGAGATGAACCCTGAGCAGTTGTGGGAGACGACGATGGATCCCGAGCAGCGGACACTGCTCCAGGTGACCGTCGAGGATGCGGCGGCGGCCGACCGCACCTTCACCATGCTGATGGGAGACGCGGTCCCGCCCCGACGTCGGTTCATTCAGACCCACGCCAAAGAGGTGCGCAACCTGGACGTGTGACCCATCCCCGCGCCTGTGCCGCTCCCTCCTGGCTTGCTAGGGCAGGCCGACAGTCTGTCCTATGGCGGCCGGTGCTCGTTGCGCCATTTGCCGTTTACGCGCTCCAGGTTGAATTGCTCCGAAAACCCGGCCCACCACGTTTAACATCCCCTCCCTCCCCTTGCTATAATTAACAAGCGACACAATCTGGTAGTCTCCCGGTGAAGTGTTGTTGTGCGCAAGCCCGCCCGGACGTGAACGTCCGGGCTCACAAACCAAGCCCTGTGGGCTGAAAGCAGACCCTCGCAGGGGGCTTTGCCGACCGAGCCG
>DQUX01000072.1 GCA_015662065.1 Anaerolineales bacterium
AGACCGTCGCGGTGGCGACGGTGGCCGTGGGGGGGAGCGGTGGACGGGTGGCCGTGATCCGGGATAGGTCCGGCGGGTGGGCGCGGAGATAGAGGAGCCCCGTCCCGCTCAGCAACGAGATCGCCGCCACCGTCAGCCAGCGCAATCCCTTCTGGCGGGCGATCTCCCGCAGGATGTAGTAGGGGGCCAGGCGGGCGCGTCGGAAGTAGAGGATGCTGGCGCCCACGGAGGCGGCGGCCAGCAGGAAAAGAGCGAACACTCCCCAACGGAGGAGAGGGATGAGGTCTTCCCAGATAGGCAAAGTAGCGCCCTCCCACAGTGACCGAACCAATTATATTCGAATCGGTGGAACGCGCGAACCGGGGGGCGCTTCACTGTCGGGACAAATCGGGAAAACCTGCGAAGTTCCATCCCTTCCCGCTACGGCGGCGCCGGGGGCAATGAGCTTCCCGAGTCCCCCTTGGTGCTTCTCCGTGCCCTTCGTATCTTGCGGCCGGTCTATGTCGTGGGTGCATGGCTTTCGACGAGCTCAGAGGGTGACGGTTCTCCCCGCTCCCAGCATTCTCTCGGCGATGGTGTACATATTGGAGATCTCGCCGACAGCCACTGCGTCCTTCAGTCCGTAGTATCCCAAACACGTTCCACAGGCCAGGATTTCGACCCCTTGCTGACTCAGCTTGTCGAGGTCTTCCAGCACCGGTGAGCCGTGCACGACGAGCTGCACCCCGCTGTTGAAGAAGATAATTGTATCTGGGAGAGGAGTCACCTCCCCCAGTGTGTGGAAGAAGCCCCGGGTGAGGATCTGGCCCAGCTCGGCGTGCTCGCCGCGGCCCATGTGGTCACTCGGCACGACGAGTACGAGAGGCCCGCCCTGGGAAACTGGTGCGGGCTCCGGTTCCACCTGCTGCTGGGATATCACACCCTTAGTGACAAGGACGTAGATGCCGTCCTCCCGACTCTCGACCTGCACGGTGCATCCTGCCCGCTCCGCCATCCGGGCGACGTTGTGCCGGGCGGTCTCGTTGTCGACGATGGTCATCACCGTGTTGGCTTCCTGGAGCGCGTTGCGGGTCAGCAGCACGGGCTGAGGGCAGGGCAGCCCGCGAGCGTCAATTGTCTTGGTCATCGCTCCCTCCTTGGCGGCCCAGCCGTACGTCGGCTGGAACCGCTAGATCTCGTGCACACCCTCGATCTCGACCCGGGCCTTCTCCAGCACCCGGAGCGCTGTCTCCTGGTCAGCCCGTCTAATGCGGAGGCACACTCCGCAGTCCGAACTGAGCCGTCGCGGGACGGGAATGAGCTTGCAGGTGATCCCCGCCTGCTGAAGGGCCTTCTCTGCCTTCGGTGCGTGGTTGGCGGAGTGGACGAGGATGACGGCGTGTTGGACGCTTGTTCCTCCTTGCTCGTTGCTGGTCATAGTGCCCCCCGAGCGAGACGCGCCACGGCTTCCACAGCACCGTCTACGTCTTCAGCGGTGTTCAAGGCCCCTAGGCTGAAGCGGACGGTCCCCACGGGGAAGGTGCTGATGGTGCGGTGGGCGGCCGGGGCGCAGTGGAGGCCCACGCGGCACATCATGCCGTACCCCTCGTCCAGCCGTAGCCCCACCTCCGAGGGCTCCATCCCGGCGATGTTGAAGGACACCGTCGCTGTCTGCCGGCGGGCATCTAGCCCCCCATAAACGGTCACCCCGGGGATCCCCCGCAGGCCATCGATCAGCCGTTGGGTCAGGGCCATCTCGCGGACCCGGATAGCCTCCACCCCCTGCTCCAGCACCCACCGGATGCCGGCGGTCAACCCTGCCAGGCCTGGGCCGTTGGGCGTGCCGCTTTCGTACATATCGGGCAGGAAGGTGGGCTGTTCCTCGCGCTCCGAGCGGCTGCCGGTGCCTCCGCGCTTGAGCGGCTCCAACCGTGCCAGACCTACCTGTTCGCCGATGATCAGTCCCCCGGTTCCCATTGGTCCGTAGAGGGACTTGTGGCCGGTGAAGGCCAGCAAGTCGATCCCGTCCGCCTGCATGTCCATGGGGACAGCTCCCGCCGTCTGCGCCGCGTCCACCAATAGCAGGGGCGCAGCGTGCTGCGCCCCTGCCGGCCATTGCCGCAACATCCTCCCCACCTCCGCTACCGGCAGGAGGGTCCCCACGACGTTGGAGCCGTGGTTGAGGGCGATCATCACCGTGTTGGGCCGGATCGCCGCCTCCACATCGGTCGGATCGAGGAACCCCTCCGGCGAGCAATGGACCACCGTCACCTCCACGCCCTGTCGCTCCAGCGCGCGCAGGGGGCGCATCATCGAGTTGTGCTCCATGCTGCTGGTGACCACGTGGTCGCCGGGACGCAGGAGGCCCCGCAGGGCCAGGTTGAGAGCCTCCGTCGCGTTGGGGCCAAAGACGACCCGCAGAGGGTCCGGCGCGTTGAAAAGCTCCGCCACCGCCTCACGGGCTTCGTAGACCACCCTCCCGGCTTCCACCGCCATCCGGTGACCGGCCCGGCCGGGGTTAGCGCCGACCTCATCGAGGAACCGGACCATCGCCTCGACCACCTCCGGCGGCTTGGGCCAGGAGGTGGCGGCGTTGTCGAAGTAGATGGTTTTGCTCAAGGGCATCTCCTGAAGTCGCAGGAGCGCGGGGGGCTCACACTACCTCCACTCCCGGTTCTCCCTCCACCACCTCGCCGACCTCCCAGAAAGGCTGATCCAGCTCCCGGCAACGCGCGGCGAAGCGGTCCATCTCCTCCGGCGGAATAGCGGCCAGGATGCCGCCGTTGGTCTGGGGATCGTAGAGGAGCATCCCCACCTCGTCCGGCACGGAGGGGGCCACGGTCACCCATTGGCTGTAGTACGTCTCGTTGTCCGCCGCGCCGCCGGGGAAGAGCCACTGGTCGGCGTAGGGCCGGGCGGCCTCCAGCACCGGGACCCGGTCGGCCCGGAAGCGGAGGCGGGTGCCTGCGGCCAGGGCCATCTCCACCGCGTGGCCCAGCAGCCCGAAGCCGGTGATGTCGGTAGCGCCGCGGGCGGAGGTGGCGTGGATGGCGGTGACGCCGTCCCGGTTCAGCCGGAGCATCCAGCGGGTCACCTCCTCCAGGGCCTCCTCCGACCCCTTGCCGGCCCGATAGGCGGTGGTGATGATGCCGGAGCCGAGGGGCTTGGTGAGGACCAGCCGCTGGCCCGCCCGCGCGCCGCCCTTGACCAACAGCCGCTCTGGGGTAACGGTGCCCAGGACGACCAGGCCGTACTTGGGCTCCTTGTCGTCCATCGTGTGCCCGCCGGCGACCACCACCCCTGCCTCCCGGGCCTTCTCCATCCCGCCGCGCAGGATCTCGCCGGCGATGGTCGGTGGCATATCGGAGGGAAAGGCGGCCAGGTTGAGGGCCAGGAAGGGGGTGCCGCCCATCGCGTAGACATCGCTGATGGCGTTGGCGGCGGCGATGGCCCCGTAGGTGTAGGCGTCGTCCACCACCGGCGCGAAGAAATCGGTGGTGACCACCAGCAGAGTATCGTCACCCAGCCGGTAGACCACGGCATCGTCCGGTGTGCCGAGCCCCACGATGATGCGGCTTTCCTCTTCGATTGAGTCGAGCAGGGGGCGCAAGACCTGCGCCAGGGCCCCAGGGGCCAGTTTCCCCGCTCAACCCGCGCAGGAGGCGATCTGTGTGAGACGGGTGAAATCTCGCCTTGCCATTCCGTTTCCTCCCTTTGGCCCTCTTGCTCCCTCCTCGGTAGGACAGGCTGTCAGCCTGTCCTGCGCTCTCGCATCGTGAAGTTCAGGACGAAGGGGATGATCTCCGGGCGGATGTACTGGACCGCTGAGGCGCGGTGCAGCCCCAACGCCCCGGCGATATCCCGCTCGAAGCAGGCTATGCAGATGCCCATACTGGGCGGATTGCCCGCCTTCTGCCGCAGCAGGGCCAGGAGGCCGATGACGGCCCCGGCCAGGAGGATGCCCCGGCGTGAGGCGAAGAATCGGGTGAGCCGTTCGGACATGGTGCGTACTTCCTTGCAGATGTGGACAACAGGAAACCGCCGCCGGCACACGCCGGCGGCGGCTGTGGAGGACAAATACCACGTCCGTCTCAGGGCGCGGCCCCACCGCCGCCCCCCGACGTGTGCGGGCTGACCTGCGGGCACCAACCGGTGCCCCAGGCCCCACCTCAGGTTCGGCGGTGGTGCAACGCGAACACGGTTTCACCTCTCTTGCTTAGGTCTCGTTCTGAGCGTCTACACGCCAAGTATACCCAGATCTCTCCCCTGCGCAAATTCACCGTTCCCGGTGAAGCAGCACCAAGTCTCAATCGGTGTGCGGCCTGCTTCCCCCCCTCAGCGGCGGCAGCGTGGGCTACTACCTTACCAAGGTGGTTGTGATCGGCTGGACCCTTTCCGCCTGGCGGCTGAAAGCCGCGGCTACGGGTAGCCAAGCCCCCCTTCGCGGGCTTCTCCTGCCCGGATGCCTATTCCCCCTTTCGCCGTTCGTAGGCCGTGGGCAGGAACTCCTGGCCCAGCAGTTCGCGGGCGATGATGATGCGCATAATGTTGACGGTGCCCTCCGCACCGATGGAATAGGAGCGGATACCCCGGATGCCCATCTCTACGGGCAGCTCCTTGGTGTAGGCCATCGCGCCGAACCAGTTGGCCACCTCGTTCATAACCTCGAAGCCGACCAGCGGCGCCCGCAGCTTGGCCATAGCCGCCGCCAGCGCGATGTCGTAGTGGGTCGCGGCGTCGTGCTTGTACTTCTGATCCATCGTCCACGCCGCCTTGTAGGTGATCAGCCGGACCCCCTCCAGCTCGGTGTAGAGATCGGCCAGGGGGAACTGGATGCCTTCGAAGCTGGCCAGCGGTCGGCCGAACGCCTCCCGCTGCCGGATATGGTCTATCCCCATATCCAGCACTGCCTGAGCCGCCCCCACGCAGGTCGCCCCGATCAGCGTGCGCGCCGCTGAGAAGCCCTCCATCGCGTGATAGAAGCCCCGGTTGAGTTCCCCCACCTGGTGGTGGGCCGGCAGCCGCACGTCCTGGAGGGCGAAGCCGCCGGTGGAGATGCCCATGCGGCCCATATCCTCGAAGAAGGTGGGCGTGATGCCCTCCGTTTCTTTGAGAGGCACGGCGAAGAAAGTGAAGGCCCTGTGCCCCGCTTCCGGATCGGGGTCGGTGCGGGCCAGCATCAGGTGGATGCCGCCCCATTCCAGCGACTCGCGCACGCCGCTGATGAACATCTTCTCGCCATTGAACACCCAGCCGTCGCCCTCTCGCACGGCGCGGGTGCGGCAGGCCCCCAGGATGTCGGACCCGCCGCCGGGCTCGGTAGTGGCGATGCCCAGGAACGCTTCCCCCCGGGTTACCTTGGGAAGGATCTCTTCTTTGAGCTCAGGGGTGCCGTATTTGTAGAAGATGAACCCCCACGCCGCTTCCACGAGGTAGAGGACCGGGACCGCCAGGCTGATGTCGGCGCGGCCCAGCTCCTCGGCGGCGATGGCCGCCATTGTCCAGTCGGCCCCCGCACCGCCGTACTCCTCCCCCACCACCGGCGCCAACAGCCCCATCTCGGCCATCCCCTGGATGATCTCGGGGGGGATGCGCTCCGTGGTGTCTATCTCGCGCACGCGGGGCGCGATCTCGTTTTGGGCGAAGTCGTGCACTGCCCGTCTCCACAGCCGTTGCTCCTCAGTCCAGCCGAAGTCCATCTTGAATTGTCCCTCCGTCAGTATGTGGTGCAGGTCTATCGTCGCTCGCCTCACCGACGGCGCATACCGTGTGGCGGTCGACCGTCAGGAGCGTTGCAGCTCAACGATCAGCTCGTGGATGCGGTCCAGCCCCGCCCGGAGATCGTGGGGGGGCAGGCCGAAGGAGATCCGCAGGTGGTGATCCAGGCCGAAGTGGTCCCCCGGCACGATAAACACGCTCTTTTCGTGGATCAGGCGCTTCACCAGTGCGGTCGAGTTGACGTCGAGATGGTAGCGGGGGAAAGCGATGGCCGCTGCCTGGGGGGGGATCAGAGTGAAGGCCCCCTCGTGGCTCTTCAGCAGCCCTCGAGGATGGGGAAGCCCTGCCGGATGTAGTTGCGGGCCCGCCGGATGAGGCGGGGCCGCACCTGGGGGGAGAGGGCGATGGCCGCCAGCTTGTTGGAGAGCATGGCGGCGCTGATCGTCGTGTACTCGTGGCGCGCCCAGATTTCGTCCACCGTATCCGCCGGCCCCACCACCCAGCCGATCCGCAGCCCCGGCAGGCCATAGGCTTTACTCAGGCTGTTCATCGCCAGCACCCTATTGTACCGGCCCCAGAAGGAGGGGGTCTGGGTGTCTGTCAGCCGCTCCGCGCCGCTGTATACCTCGTCGGCCAGGAGCCAGGCTCCCACCCGGGCGGCGGTGGCCACGATGGCTTCCATCTCTGCCTCGGTGAGGATATAGCCGGTGGGGTTGTTGGGGTTACAGACGGCGATCAGTTTCGTCCGCTCGGACACGGCGTCGCTCAACTGCTCCAGGTCAGGAGCCCAGCCCCGCTCCTCTTGCAGGTGGAAGCTCTTGAGTTGGAAGCCGTAGTTGTGCGCGATGCCCCAGAGCTGCATGTAATTGGGCAACATCATCACCATCTCATCTCCCGGTGCGAGGAGGGTCTGGAGGGTGATGAAATTGGCCTCGGCGCACCCGACGGTGACCAACACATTGTCGGGGGTTGCGTCGGGATAGAGGTCGGCGATGCGCTCGCGCAGGACGGCGATACCGTTGGCCTGGGGGTAGTTTAGCTCAGTGGAGAGCAGGTCCTCGATCACTGTCGGGTCGTCCACCAGATCGCGGATGGTGGCGGGGTGGACACCGCTCTCCGATAGGTTGTACGTCACAACGTTCTCCCATTTGGACATCATGCGTTCCATATCGAAGGGCTGAAATGTGGTCATTCGGTCCTCCTGCCTCTGGTTCGAGGGGGTCATCGTTCGGCTCGCGGGCTCACTGTATCACGTCGTCTTTCACTTGTCAAACAATTCCGCTGGCAGCGGCCTTGCTGGATAAAGAAGAAACGGGGTCTCCCCCGTTTGTCGGCGTGTCCGTTATCGGATGTCCCTATCGGTGCTTGGCGGAAGCGCTCCCTGGTGCCCCCCTCACCGGGGGAGGGACGGCTTATCCGCAGCAGGCTGGGGCGGCAGGATTCGAACCTGCGATCGCGGATTCAAAGTCCGCTGCCTTACCACTTGGCCACGCCCCAGGGTGGACGGGGCTTTCGTTTTCTCGTCCCGCCCTTTTGTAATCTTATCACACCTTTTCGTTCTCCGCAAGGGGCCTGGCGGCGCCCTTAGGGCGATCGCATTTTCTGGGTTGGCGCGTCAGAGCGTTGGGGTGCAGGCCACTGCCGGGTCTGTCATCGCCTCGGTCCTGCGGCAGCGCCGGAATCCCATTCCGGCGCGCCCGCTAATAGGGATTCGCGGGCTCCTCTCCGGGAACCTACAATTGCCCTAATGGCGCGGCCGAGTGGGTCTTGACAAGGGGGGAAAGCTTTGTTATAATAAGACTGCAAAGGACAAGAGGGAGAGGGCAAGACTCCCGATCGCCAAATCGTTGGAAGTTGCCCGGCCGATGCGAGAGCATCGGTCGGTGTTGTCTCTTGACAGCGGAGTCGGATTGTGGTATAGTGTCGCCCGGCGAGGCAGGACCTTAACAACTGAAGAGTGGTAGGTAAGGAGCGTGGATTCGGGCCTACGTCAAATGACAACGGTCTTCGGACCGTGATCAATACGGAGAGTTTGATCGTGGCTCAGGATGAACGCTGGCGGCGTGCCTAATACATGCAAGTCGAGCGATGAGGCCCCTTCGGGGGTACATCAGCGGCGAACGGGTGAGTAACACGTGGGTGACCTACCCCGAAGACGGGGATAACCCTTGGAAACGAGGGCTAATACCCGATGTGCTCGGCAGTTCGTTCTGTCGAGTAAAGCTCCGGCGCTTCGGGATGGGCCTGCGGCCCATCAGCTAGTTGGCGGGGTAACGGCCCACCAAGGCGAAGACGGGTAGGGGGCGTGAGAGCGCGGTCCCCCACACTGGCACTGAGACACGGGCCAGACTCCTACGGGAGGCAGCAGTCGGGGATATTGCACAATCGGCGCAAGCCGGATGCAGCGACGCCGCGTGGGCGAGGAAGGCCTTCGGGTTGTAAAGCCCTTTTCTGGGGGAAGAGGAAGGACGGTACCCCAGGAATAAGCGTCGGCTAACTACGTGCCAG
>DQUX01000065.1 GCA_015662065.1 Anaerolineales bacterium
AACCGGGAGGTAAGGACAGATGCACGCTCGCAACCACACCCTGGACTATAAGAAAGTCTTCCTGATCGGTTTCGGCTTCTTCTCCACCAGCGTGATGTGGGCCGTCTACAACACCTACGTCCCCATCTTCCTCCAGGCCGGGAATCCGGCCTTCGATGCAAACCTGGCGGTGCAGACCTTTGGCTTTGGACTCAGCGCCACCCTCACCGGCTTCATCATGACGCTGGATAACATCGCTGCCTTCTTCATCCAGCCCATCATGGGAGCGGTGAGCGACCGGACCTACACCCGTATCGGCCGACGGATGCCCTACATCCTCACCTTCGCCCCCATCGCCGTGCTGGCCTTCGTGCTTATCCCCCTGGCTCCCCAGATGATCCCGCCGGAACTGAACGGCCAGATGGACAAGCTCACCGGCCCCTTCACCTTCTTCATCGCCGCCCTGGGGGTGATGCTGCTGGCGATGGCGGTCTTCCGCACCCCGGTCATCGCCCTGATGCCCGACCTGGTCCCCTCCCCCCTCCGTTCCAAGGCCAACGGGGTGATCAACCTGATGGGGGGGCTAGGGGGGGTGCTGGCCTTCCTGATCGGCGGGCTGCTCTACAGCCTATACCGCCCCCTTCCCTTCTGGTTCGGCGGGGTGGTCACGCTCCTCGCCGTGGGGTTCCTGTTCTGGAAGGTCAAGGAGCCCAGGGAGCTGGTGGAGTCGGCTGCCCGACGGGAGGAGGGGCTGGGGGTCTTCCGGGGGTTGCGAGACATCCCCCGCGAGAACGTCCGCAGCCTGGTCCTGCTCATCCTGGCCATCTTCTTCTGGTTCGTCGGCTACAACGCCATCGAGACCTTTTTCAGTTCCTACGGCGTGGCCACGCTGGGGGTCAGCGAGTCCACCGCCAGCATGATCCTCAGCGCGGCCTACATCACCTTCATCCTCTTCTCCATCCCCAGCGGCATCATCGCCACCCGCATTGGGCGGAAGCGCACCATCATCATCGGCCTGGCGGCCTTCACCGCGCTCCTGGTCGTGGCCTTCTTCGCCCCCATCGTCCCCGTCGTCATCGGGCTGCTGGCCCTGGGCGGTGTGGCCTGGTCGCTGGTCAATATCAACAGCCTGCCGATGGTAGTGGACATCTCCACCTCGGAGGAGGTACTGGGGACCTACACGGGGCTGTACTACGTGGCGGGGACCCTGGCGGCGGTGGTGGGGCCGATCCTCAACGGCTGGGTGATCGATATGACCGGCCGCAACTACAACATGATCTTCCTGGTCACCCCCGCTTTCTTCGTCCTGGCGATCCTGTGCATGCTGGGAGTGACCAAGGGGGAGGCGAAAGAGATAGCCTGACGGTCAGCAGACGTTCATAGAACGGTCAGCTCTCGGGGGAAGGTGGTCAGGCTTTCGGCCCCCTCGGGGGTGATCACCAGGTCGTCCTCGATGCGCACGCCGCCCCGGCCGGGCAGGTAGACCCCCGGCTCGACGGTGAAGGTCATCCCCGGCTGCAGGGGCTGCCGGTTCCCCTCCACGATGTAGGGCGGTTCGTGTCCCTCCAGCCCCAGGCCGTGGCCGGTGCGGTGGATGAAATACTCCCCGTACCCCGCCTCCTCGATCACCGCCCGCGCCGCCCGGTCCACCTCCTGCGCCGGC